>JAGWTL010000104.1 GCA_028869035.1 Burkholderiales bacterium
TCGGTTCCCAGCCGCGAGCGGATGGCCACCTGGCTGCTGCGCACGGCGTCGTTCCCCTGCACGTCGTATTCGGGCAGTGCGATCGCAGTGGGCTGGGCCTGGCGCGCCTGTTGCCGCGCCTGCTTCAGGGAAATACGCGTGATCACCAGCACGCACAGAGGCCCCACGACCGGGGCGATGAACGCGAAATTGAAGAGCAGCAGCAGCACGGGCCCGCGCGGGCGGCGCAGATGTTCGGGCATGCCATGCAGGCAGGTGATGGCCACGACGAGGGCAGCCAGGGTGTGCAGGCACAGCAGGGCCACGAGGACGTGCAGGCTGGTCGATTCCGCCAGCGGCGCCAGCAGCTGTTCTACGCTGTCGGGCAGGACGGCCCAGGGCAGGTAGGTCGTGGTGCTGCTCATGCCGGCGGCGCGCCCAGGGCCTGGATCAGGGCGTCCAGAGGTTCTTCGCTGGCGAAATCGATGGGGCGCAGCTGCACGCCCAGTGTTTCGAGGCCGCCATGGAAGTGCAGATCCAGCCACTGTTCGATGCGCTGGATGAAACCCGCCATGGCGGCCGGGCTGGCCAGCGGCATGAGCACGGCGATGACCGAAGTGTTGCCCACCTCGGTCTGCCAGTAGACGTCGAGCCCGCGTTTGATGCGCAGGAATTCGGTGACGATGGTCCGGCGCAGCTCGCCCTCAAAACGCATGACGAGGATCTGGCTGGCCATGCCGCTTCGGCCCTGCAGGCTGCGCATGCGCGCGAGCTCCTCGGCGAACAGCGCCGGCAGGCCGGGCAGGCGCTGCTGCACGGCGTGCACCTCGGGGCCGCTGCGCACGCAGTCGGCGTAGTAGCCGAGGATGACCGAGAGCATCTGCAGGTTCTCGACGTTGAGCGCGACAAAGGGCATGCGGGTGACGGCCAGCACGCCGATGGGCCGGTCGCTCGCGGCCATCAAGGGCGCGACCACAAGCTGCCGGGTCTCGCGGCTCAGGCTGGTGTCCGCGCTTGCGATATGAGCCAGCTCGCGCTGCTGCAGCGCGAGTCGCAGCAGCGCGTCGTCGGACCGCAGCGTTTCGGGATCACCCAGGTGCCGGATGGCCGCCTCCAGACGGGGCTCTCCATGGTCGGTGTCGATGGCGTAGAGCGTCGCGGCCTCGATGTTGACGTACTGCGCCAGCAGGTGCAGCAATTCGCCGGCCCCGGGCCAGTCTTTGCCGGCCGGATCGCCAGCGGGTCCGGTCGAGGCGAGCTGGCGCAGCCGCACCAGCGCGTCGCGCAGCGAGTTGGGGCGCGCGAGCATTTCGTGCTCGAGCCGGTCGTGCGAAAGGTTGAGCAGCAGATGGCGTTTGGTGATGCGCGAGAGCCGCTCGGCCAGGTAGACGTTGGCCTCGTCCAGGCGTGCGGCGCGGTCGCGCCAGACATCGCTGAACTCGCCGCACAGCAGCACCAGCAGGGCGCCGGGGAAGAAGTATTCGAGCCCGAACACATCGGGCAGGCGCATGAGGCGGTCGGCGATGAACCCGCTCAGGATCAGGGGCACGCAGGCCAGCAGGCCGGGCATGACGCCGTAGCGCAGCGCCACCAAC
Source organism: Burkholderiales bacterium (assembly GCA_028869035.1). Taxonomy (GTDB): domain Bacteria; phylum Pseudomonadota; class Gammaproteobacteria; order Burkholderiales; family Burkholderiaceae_C; genus Hylemonella. The sequence goes on from JAGWTL010000104.1 coordinate 1,575, forward strand.
GTGGGCGCGAACCAGATCCAGGGAAAGAGCGTGCGCGTGAGCATCGGGTCCTGCGGCGCGAACAACCAGGCCAGGCTGCAGGCCAGCGCGGGGATCAGCAGGATCTCGATCCACTGGGCGCGCGGGCCCAGCAGTTCAGGGATGAGCTGGCGCCCCCGCGCGATGCGGTGGCGCAGGGAACTCAGCAGGGAGATCGGGGACGTGGGCGAGGGCATCGTGCGGCAGCGCTTCCTGGGGCCGATGTGGTGCGATCAGGAGTCGCGCCGTACGGCGTCCTGCGGCGCGGCGGTGCCCGCCGATCCGACGAGTTTCAGGCCCCCGACCAGTTGGCCGACCAGCTTGAGCGCCACCGAGGATACGCCCTCGCGCAGCCAGCCGCTGCGCGAGCCCGAGGCGCTCCAGACCACCCGGCCGCTGCCCAGGTCGATCACGCGCAGGGTCAGGCCGACGACCGGGTCGCCGTCCAGGCCCACCTTGTAGCGCCATTCTTCGACGCTGCCCGTGATGGCGTAGCGCGCGCCCTGGGCGCGGGCCCACTGCAAGGCCTCGTCGGCCTGCTTGCGCTCGGCCGGTTCGAACAGGCTGTCGCGCGCCAGCGTGGCCGGGTAACGCTGCAGCTCCTGCACGCCGCGCGCGCGCAGGTGGTGTTCGACCAGCGCTTCGGCCGACAGGGCGGCCTGCGGGGTCTCGGTGTTGTTGACGATGGGCAGCAGGACCCAGGAGGCCTTGCTGTCGAGCGTGGGGCCCCCCACGATGGAACTGGTGCCCGCGCAGCCGGACAGCAGCGCGGCAAGCAGACCCAGCCACAGGAGATGGTGCAGTTTCATGGTTTTCATGGTCATGGCTTCTAGAAATAAAGTCGGTAACGAAGAGAAATCGTGCGCGTGGAGGATCCGCCCGGGATGTTGCCTGCACTGGCCCGCCATTGCAATGCCAGCTGGTCGGCGCCGATCACCGCGCCGGCCAGGCCCAGCGCGCTCTCGTAGCCCGTGCCGACGACGGAGTTGTTGAGCAGACAGACGTCGGCATAGGGCCGCCAGGCGCGGCTGTAGCCATTCTGCAGGCTCTGTCCGCCCAGGTTGTCGCCGCCGCTCAGGCAGGCGCCCAGGGTGGCGCTGTCCTGCGGGATGAAGTAGCCGACCGGATCGAGCGTGCCGGCGGTGATGGCATCCTGCAGGCCGCTGGAGAGGCGCGACAGGCTGGCCGCGGAAAGGCTGCCGTCACGTGTGTAGCTCTGGTTCTGCCAGTACAGGCGCAGGCGCCAGTCCGGGTATTCGCTGCGCAGGCGGTAGCCGGCTTCGAGATGGGTGGCCAGACCGCGACTGAGGTAGTCCTCGTACTGGGTGTAGAAACGGCTTTGCCGTCCGCTGGCGCGGAGATAGAGGGCGCGGTCGAGCGCGTAGGTCGCGCCGGCCGAGAGGCTGTCCGCGTAACCGGCGGTGCGCAGCGGCAGGCTGTTGAGCGCCTCACCCTTGGACACGGCTTCGAACTCGTAGCTGAGGCGTGGTGTCCAGAGACCGTAGTGCTGCAGGCGCAGGCCCTGCACGTCGGCCATGGCCGCGCGGTGGGTCAGCGTCAGGCGGGTTTCCTGCTGCAGGGTCTTCCAGCGCAGCTCGGCGTTGTTCAGCCGGTCGCTGCCGGACAGCAGGCTGCCCAGGTCCGTGTCGGAGGTGCTTTGCCGGATCTGCGTCCAGCCCAGCAGCAGTTGCAGGCGCGCGTTGAGCGTGAGCCGCGCGCCGAACTCCAGGCCCTGGCGTTTGACCAGATCGAAGTCGTCGCTGAAGACGCGGGTCTCCACGTAATGCGCCTGCCCGACGGCGTTCTGGCGGAAGCGGTCGTGCAGGATCTCGCCCTCGTCCTCGCGTTCCATGTCCAGGAAGGCGGTGCTCACGGCCAGCGAGCTGCGGCCTGTCATCAGGGCCGACTCCACGCGGCTGACCGAGGGCAGGGGGCGATCGGGTGCGTCGAGCAGGGCATCGACGGCCACACGGTCGTTGCGCATCAGGGCGATCTGGTTGGCGGTGGGCGCGGGCAGGGGGCGACCCAGGCGCAGATAACGCTCCCAGGCCCAGCGGCGTGCGCTTTCGGGCTGTTCGCGCGCCAGCGTCCAGGCCAGGACCAGTTCGTCGCCGGCCTGGCGGTCCGCAGCGGGCTCCAGGCCGCGCAGTTCTTCCAGGGTCTGGCGCATGAAGCGCAGGCTGGGGTCGCCCGGATGCTGGCGCAGCCACGATTGCAGCCAGAGCCGGAACTCGGGTCGCTGCTTCCAGGCCTGCGCATCGGCCTGGGCCTTGCGCAGGGTTTCCATGCGCTGCCAGGCCTGCTGGCGCATGCGCAGCGCCTGGGCATGGCGTTGCTGCTGTTCGAGCACGTCGGCGTAAGCGGAGAGCAGCAGCGGATCATCGGGCGTGCGGGCCAGGGCCTTGCGGTACCAGGCGCCAGACCGGCGGGCCTGGCCGAGCAGCTGGTGGCCGGCCGCATAGGCGGGCCAGAGCAGAGCCGTGCCACGGGCCTGTTCGTCGTAACGCGTGAGCATCTGGCGCAGCTCGCGCTGCCAGCCGGCGTCGATGAGGAACCACAACAGGGTCAGCACGGTGCCTTCGTCGCGTGGCCCGAGCTGCAGCGCCTTGCGCAGATCGGACCAGGCGGCCGCGGGTTGCTGCTGCCGCTGGCGGTACTGTGCGCGGCCGAGCAGGAAAGCGATCTGCCCTTCCGCCCGGGTGCGGGCCCGGTCATCGAGGCTGTCGTAAATGCGCCCCTGGGCCCGGAGATCGCCAAGATTGGCATAGATCTCGAGGGCTTGCTGCAAATGGTCCAGGCTGTCAAAGCGCTGCCAGGCCTGCAAAGCCAGTTCGGCAGCGTGGCGCGGCTGCTGCGGACGGACGAGATAGATCAGACGCGTCCAGTCGCCGAGCCCGGACTGGCGGGCTCCGATGCCCAGTGTGTAGGCCTGCGTCGCCGTCGGGTAGTCACCCGCTTCCCAGGCCACCTGGCCCAGCAGGCGCCAGAACTCCTGCTCCTGCCTGGGCACGCGTGCCGCGTTCGCGCGCATCAGGGTGAGCGCGTCCTCGATGCGGTCGCGACGCAGATGGAGGAAGGTGGCGCGCAGCAGGGCGTCGGTGGACAGAGGCTCGCCTCGCACGCGCTCCTGGTACAAGGCCAGCGCGCGCTGGTCATCGCCCGCGTTCTCCGCCAGTCGGGCCGCATGCTCGAGCAGCCGGATCTGGCCGAGCGCGCGGTACTGCTCCTCGAAAAAGACCGAACCGCGCAGGGGCTCGGAGGAGTTTTCGAATTGCCAGTAGATGTCGTCCCACTGGGCCGGCGTGAGACGGCCGCGGCGCGCCAGCCAGGTCCATAGCGGCAGCGCGTCGGAGGGTTTGTCCAGTGAGGGCGCCAGGCGTGTCAGGGCGGCGAGCGTGGCGTCCGAGTGGTCTCCCATCTCGAACAGGGCGCGCCACTGTTCGGCTGCGACGTCGGTGTAACCCAGCCACTCGGCGACCTGCGCGAGCCGGCGGCGCCAGTCCCTGTCCCGCGGCAGGGACAACACGGCCTTGCGAGCGACGCGCATGGCATCTTCCAGCCGGCCTGTGCCGATGAAGACCTGGTAGGCCAGCGTGTAATCGGCAGCGTCGAAGCGGCGCAGCGGAACCTCAGCTGCATTGGCAGGCAGGACTGGCGGTGGCGCGGTGCTCTGCGCCTGCGCCAGGCCGGCGCCCAGGCAGAACAGGGGCCGCAGGACGTAGCGGAACCGTTTCATCGCGCGGCTTTCTCCCGCCAGGGATCGCGGTACACCAGCAGCCGGGCGTAGTATGCGGCGCGTTCGGGCTGGCCGCAGGCCAGCGCCAGCCGCACCATGTAGCGCACGGTCGCGAGGTCGGTGGCGAGCGACCCGATCTGCTCTTCGGCCGTGTGCAGGGCCAGGGCATGGAAGCCGCCGGCGAGCAGCGCGTCGAGGCCGAGCTGGAAACGCCGGCGAGCCTGGGCCCGGTCGGTGCTCGCCGTCTGTGCGGCCAGGAAGAAGCGGGAGGCCAGCCGGTATTCCTGGCGGGCCTGCGCCTTGTGGCCCAGGTCCTCGAGCGCATCGGCCGAGAGGGTCCTCAGCAGAGGCAGCAGCAGGCGCTCGCCCAGCGCCGGCAGGTCGAGCCGGAAGGCCAGCGAGGCATAACCCTGGGCCAGTGTTGCCGGCAGCGGCGTGTCCGGCAGGTCGTTCAGGGCCTCCTGCAAGCGTGCGCGCAGCGCTGCGCGCACGGCTGGGGAGGGGGCGTCGCGCAACTGTCCTTCGAAGGCCTTGATCTGCAGCTCGCGTGCGAGCTGGCGCTGGCGCGGGTCGTTGCTGCGGGTGTAGTCGCGCACGAGGTTCTCGAGCCCGCGCGGCTCCATGTCCTGCACGTGGTGGCGGGTCAGCAGCAGCTTGGCGTCGGCGTTGCGGGTGTCGGCGCGCAGGAGGTTCTGCACATAGGACAGCGAGAGCTCGTCCAGCGGCTCCTGGGCGTACAGGCGCTGCACCAGGGCACGACGCGGGTAGACGAGATAGAACAGGGTCAGCACCACGAGCACGATGACCAGCAACTGCCAGCCGCTGGTCAGGTGCTCACGGGGAATGTCCCCGTCAACGCTGGCATATCGCTTCGAGCGGGCGGGCAGCATGGGCTGGCAAGGCGTAGTGGAACAGGGAGGCCTGGCGGCGCACGGGTTGCAGCTCGCGGCCTGCAACGCTTACGCGGCAGGCACCGGCATCGGCCAGGGTGAATTCAAGCGGAACCTGGCCGTCGAGTGTCCAGCGGCGTACGCCGCCATCGACGGTATAGGCGCTGATGCGCGCATTGGCCGACACGAGCCGGGGCATCTGTTCGCTGCGCGTGGCCGTCACCAGCTCGGCCGCGGCATCGCTCAGGTGGACGTAACGGCCTTCGGCGCCATCGCGGTAGCCGGCCACGGCACGGCTGCGTGCGAGGTCGGGCGGGCCCAGGGCCGCGGGCAGACGCAGGGTGTGCAGGTTGGCTGCGCCGCGGATGCGCCAGCCCTCGGCTGTGCGCGCCACGACAAGATGCTGGAAGTCCAGCACCTTGCGCGCGTAGTCGGCCGCGTGCACGGGCGTGGTCTCCTGGCCCTGCGCATAGGCCATGATGCGGTCGAACGACTGCATGCCGGCGCGTTTGGTCAGCAGGTAGGTGTGGAAGTAGAGATTGATGGGTTTGAGTCGGCGTGGCTTCTCGGTGAATTCGTAGGTCTCGATGACGCGGTCGAAGCCGTAATAGGGGCCGCGCCAGTTGTTGGTGTAGACGTTCTCGTTCTGGTTGGGGGCAAAGACCTGGTAGCCGCGCCCGCGCGGCAGGCCCAGGCCTTCGACCCGCGCGACCGTGGGGTAGCTGCGGGTGGCGACCGTGTCGCCGCCGTTCATGTTGAGCAGGCCGATGCGCTGCGTCCATTCCACGGCGTCGGCGCCGGGCACGCAGTCCCCGGTCCACAGGAACAGCTCGACCTTCTTGCCTGGCGGCGCCAGGCGGCTTTCGATGTAGTGCACCGAACCCTCGATTTCGCGCTGCAGGTCGAAGCGGTAGCCGGGCACTTTGAGGTGGTAAGTCTCTTCCCCCCCGTCCTGGCCGGCCTGCGCGCTGGCCTGTGACCAGTTGAAGGGGTGGGTGTAGCTGTGCGAGGCGATGGCCACGTGGGGAGCGCCGAAGATTTCGCGCGCCGCCTTTTCCGCCTGCGCCGACAGATTCGGGTACAGGCCCTGGGGCGAGAGCTCGGCCTCGATGACCGAGAGGGTCATGGGCAGGGGGTAGCGCCGCACCACGCGGTCACGCAGCACTTCGCCGGCCAGCGCGTTGCCCGGGAGTTCGCTGCGGCTCACGAAACCGTCGCCGTCCATGTGAATCAGCAGCATGCGCCGGCCGCTCTCGGTGGTCACGTCGGGCACGGGCATGTCGGGCAGGCGCAGGCTGCGGCGGAAGAACTCGAAGGGATTGATGACCCAGCGGTTGTCGCCGTCGTCGCCCTCGCCCGGCAGCGTGGTGACCGAATAAGGATCGATCACATAGCCTCCCCACGAGGTCAACGCGGCCGCGACCTGCTGCGCCTGGCCCCGGCGCAGCGTCAGCAGCGGCGTGCCATTTTCCAGCTTCAGCGCAAAAAAGCCATCGGCCGGAGGCCGCACGCGGCTCTCGAAGCCCAGCATGGCATCCTGCCGTTCGATCTCCACGGGAGACAGATCGACGGACGAGGCGCCGGGCGTGAGCCCCAGCCGGGTTGCCATAGGACTGCCGAATAAAAAGCCGATCTGGTTGATGAAACTCAGTGGAACGCCATCATTTTTCTGCTGTTCGAGCCAGGCCAGCAGGCGTTCACGTTCGGCCGATCCCGGTGTATGCCCCAGCCAGATCACCACGCCCGCATAACGACCCGCCAAGGGCACACCCGGCAGGTTCGAAGAATCGACGAACTCCGGCACATAGCCCAGATGCTGCAAAGGCATGGACGCAAAGACCACCGGATTGCTGCGGCGCAAATCGAATTCGTTGGCCACCGGGCTGTGCACCACCAGCACCTTGCGCGGCATGACCTCGACCGAGCTCACACCCAGTGTGTCGAGCGCGGGGGTGGCCACCCAGGGCACGATGCCCAGTGCCCGGATGGCACGCGCCGTTTCGCGTGCGAGCTCGCGCTGGGCGGGCGGCACGTAGTCGATAGCGATGGCCGGGAGGCGGTAGCGCTCCCGTACCTCGCGCAGGCGCGTCAGCAGCCAGGCCCGGTCGGCTTCGGGCACGGTCACATAGCTCTTGCTGGCGGTGTCGTAACGACGGAACAGGGACTCGGCGGCGACAGCATTCACCCATTCATGGGTCTGCGGCAGGATCTCGAAGCCGCGGTTGTAGACGAAGCGGATGCCCGGGTAGCGCCGTACGAGTTCGCGGATCACGGCCACCATGCCGGCTTCCTGGACTGCGCGCTCCTCGGCCGTGCGCGCGAAGAGCTGGTAGGAATCGAGCGTGTCCACAAAAAAGGTCCGCAGGCCGCGCTGCCACAGCGGGCCCACGACCTGTTCGGCGAAAAAGGCCGGCCAGGCGGGCTGGCTCTGGTCGATCAGCCGGCTGCCCCAGGCGCTGTTCTCGCCGCGCAACCACGCGCCCGGCAGGCGTTCGGCATAGGCGCGTGTGGGTTGGACTTCGCCCAGCGAGACATAGGCGGCCAGGCGCGTGCGGCCAAGATCGGGCAGCGCACCGGCCGGCAGATGGTCGGGCTCGACGATGGCCAGG
>JAGWTL010000431.1 GCA_028869035.1 Burkholderiales bacterium
TGACCCAGGTGCGCGCCGGCCCCACCTGCTGTCGCCAGCTCGCCGACTGGGGCGCCGATGTCATCCAGGTCCAGATGCCCGAACACATGCGCGGCGACGACACCCTGGGCGGCCAGGACGGTTCGGACTACCAGTACACGCACCGCAACAAGCGCTCGATCACGCTCAACCTGAAAGAGGCCGAGGGCATAGACGTGCTCAAGCGCCTGATCGCCACGGCCGACGTGGTGGTGGAGAACTTTCGTCCCGACGTGAAATTCCGCCTGGGCATCGACTACGAGACCCTGGCCAAGGCGCATCCGCGCCTGGTCTACGCCAGCATCTCGGGTTTCGGCCAGACCGGACCGCTCAGCACCCGCCCGGGCTTCGATCAGATCGCCCAGGGCATGAGCGGCCTGATGTCGGTCACGGGCCGGCCGGGTGACGGCCCCATGCGCGTGGGCATCCCCATCGCCGACCTCTGCGCGGGCATCTTCGCGGCCCAGGGCATCCTGGTGGCGCTGCTGGAGCGCGAGGCTTCGGGCAAAGGGCAGTTCCTGCACACCTCGCTGCTGGAATCCATGGTCTACATGATGGATTTCCAGACCTCGCGTGTGCTCATCGACGGCGAGGTGCCCACCCAGGCCGGCAACTACCACCCGACCAGCATCCCCACCGGTGTCTACAAGGCGCGCGACGGCTGGATGAACATCGCGGTCTTCGGCTCCAAGATCTGGGAGCGCTTCTGCGACATCCTGGGCGCGCCCGAGTGGGTGACGGATGCGCGTTACCACGACAAGATGGGCCGTTCCGTCAACCGCGATGCGCTCAACGAAGAGATCAACCGCCGCCTGGCCGCGCAGGACCGCGCCTACTGGGTCCAGCGTTTCAACGAAGGCGGGGTGGCCTGCGGCCTCATCAACAACGTCAAGGAAGTGTTCGAGGAGCCGCAGATCCAGCATCTGGGTATGGTCAAGGAGGTGGTGTCAGCCCACCATGGCCCGCAGCGCCTGGTGGGCCAGCCCGTGCAGCTGGAGCGCACGCCCAGCACCATCGCACGCGCGGCGCCCAAGCGCGGCGAGCACAGCGCCGAGATCCTGCAGGAACTCGGCCTGGCCGATGATGAAATGAAGCGCCTGAAGGCACAAGGAGTGTATTGAAGTGATGAAACACCCCCAGGCTACGCGCACTACGTGTCGCTACGCCACCCCCCTCAAGGGGGCAATGCCAGTGGCCCGGCAAAGCCGGTTCCACGGCATTCCCCGGTTAGACCATTTCATGCGTCGTGGGTCGCACCCGGCGCAGTGGAGCAACTGAGATGGAAGAAATCGCTTACCAGTCCCCCACCGAGCGGGTGCAGAGCTGGATGGACGAGGATGGCAGCACGCTGCGCATCCGCTTCAACAACCCGGAGCGCCACAACGCCCTGTCGGTCGACATGTGGGAGGCGGTGCCGCCCCTGCTGGCCCAGGCCGAGACCGACGAGCGGGTGCGCCTGGTGGTGTTCAGCGGCGCGGGCGAGAAGGCCTTCGTCTCGGGCGCCGACATCTCGCAGTTCGAGGACATGCGCGCCGCGCGCGAGGCCGTGGCCCGCTACGAGGCCATGGCCGAGCAGGCCCTGATGGGCATCTACCACTTCAGCAAGCCCACGCTGGCCTGCATCCGCGGCTACTGCATCGGCGGCGGCGTCAACGTGGCCATGAGCTGCGAC
>JAGWTL010000432.1 GCA_028869035.1 Burkholderiales bacterium
GCCGTGCAGCAGCCAGTTGGCGATGTGCTGGCTGCTGATGCGCAGCGTGGCGCGGTCTTCCATGAGGCCGACGTTGTGGATGTCGGGCACCTTGGAGCAGCCCACACCCTGGTCGATCCAGCGCACCACATAACCCAGGATGCCCTGGCAGTTGTTCTCGATCTCCTGCTGGATCTCTTCGGCGCTCCAGTTGGGCTTGGCGGCGACGGGGATGGTCAAGAGGCCGGTGAGCAGCTTGTCTTCCAGCGCCTTGAAGTTCTTCGCCGTGGCCTGCCGCTCCAGCTCGTCCTGGATGGCGGCCACGTTGACCTGGTGGTAGTGCAGGGCGTGCAGCGTGGCGGCGGTGGGCGAGGGCACCCAGGCGGTGTTGGCGCCGGCCTGCGGGTGCACGATCTTCTGCTTGAGCATGGCGGCCATCAGGTCGGGCATGGCCCACATGCCCTTGCCGATCTGCGCGCGGCCCTTGAGGCCGCAGGCCAGGCCTTCGAGCACGTTGCTCTTCTCGTAGGCGTCGATCCACTCGGTGCCCTTCATGGCGGCCTTGCGGATCATGGGGCCGGCATACATGGCGGTGTGCATCTCGTCGCCGGTGCGGTCCAGGAAGCCGGTGTTGATGAAGGCCACGCGGCTCTTGGCCGCGGCGATGCAGGCCTTGAGGTTGACGCTGGTGCGGCGCTCCTCGTCCATGATGCCCAGCTTGACCGTGTTCTCGGCCAGGCCCAGCAGCTGCTCGACGCGCGCGAACAGCTCGGAGGCGAAGCCCACTTCGGCCGGACCGTGCATCTTGGGCTTGACGATGTAGATGGAGCCGGTGCGCGAGTTGCGGATGCCGTTCCCGGCGCCTTCGGTGCCGGATTGTGATTCTTTCAGGCCCTTACGCAGGTCGTGCAGGGCGATGGTGGTGGTGATGACCGCGTCCATGATGCCTTCATGGATCTCGCTGCCGTCGCCGTAGAGGATGGCCGGGTTGGTCATCAGGTGGCCGACGTTGCGCACGAAGAGCAGGGAGCGGCCGTGCAGCCTGATCTCCTCGCCGTTGGCACCCTTGTAGATGCGGTCGGCGTTGAGGCGGCGCACGAAGGTCTTGCCGCCCTTGGCCACCTCTTCGGTCAGCGTGCCCTTGAGGATGCCCAGCCAGTTGTCATAGGCCAGCACCTTGTCGTCGGCGTCGACCACGGCCACGGAGTCTTCCAGGTCCAGGATGGTGGAGAGCGCGGCTTCGATCAGCAGGTCGCTCACGCCGGCGGCGTCGCTGCGGCCGATGGGGGTGCTGCGGTCGAACTGGATCTCGATGTGGATGCCGTTGTTGCGCAGCAGCACCGCCGAGGGCGCCACGGCGCTGCCCTGGTAGCCGACGAACTTGTGCGCGTCGACCAGGCAGAATTTGCCGCCGTCTTTCAACGCGACCTTGAGCTTGCCGCCTTCCACTGTGTAAGCGGTGGCGTCGAGGTGCGAGCCTTGGGCCAGGGGGGCCACGCGGTCCAGCACATGGCGTGCGTACTCGATCACCTTGGCGCCGCGCACCGGGTTGTAGCCCTTGCCGTCCGGGCCGGCCTTGCTGGCGCCCTTGTCTTCGGGCAGCGCGTCGGTGCCGTAGAGCGCGTCGTACAGCGAACCCCAGCGGGCGTTGGCGGCGTTCAGCGCGTAGCGGGCGTTGGTGATGGGCACCACCAGCTGCGGGCCGGCCTG
>JAGWTL010000433.1 GCA_028869035.1 Burkholderiales bacterium
GGCGGGGCCGGACGCGTCGACGACGGGTCTGCTGAAGATGCTGCGCGACTGAGCGCGAGCCCTCACCCCGGCCCTCTCCCAGGGGTAGAGGGAGAAAGAAAAAACCCGCAGTGTGCTAGCACTGCGGGTTTTTTTCTTGTGTATCGAACAGCGTAACGCCACTCGACGCAGCATGAGGGCACAGGGCAAGGCGCAAACGCGCTGGCAGTGCTTATGGCACGACAAGCGTTTGCAACGCCGCCATGTGCCCTCAGGCAAGGAGCATCACATGCCCATGTCGCCCATGCCGCCCATCCCACCCATGCCGCCAGGCATGCCGCCGCCGGCAGCAGCCTCGTCCTTCGGGGACTCGGACACCATGCACTCGGTGGTCAGCATCAGCGAAGCGACCGATGCAGCGTTCTGCAGCGCGGTGCGGGTCACCTTGGTCGGGTCCAGAATGCCCATCTCGATCATGTCGCCGTAGGTGTCGTTGGCGGCGTTGAAGCCGTAGTTGCCCTTGCCGGCCAGCACCGCGTTCACCACCACGCTGGCTTCTCCGCCGGCGTTGAACACGATTTCGCGCAGGGGCGCTTCGATGGCCTTGAGCACCAGCTTGATACCGGCGTCCTGGTCGGCGTTGTCACCCTTGATGGCGCCAGCGGCCTGGCGGGCGCGCAGCAGAGCCACGCCACCACCGGCCACGATGCCTTCTTCCACGGCAGCGCGGGTGGCGTGCAGGGCGTCTTCCACGCGGGCCTTCTTTTCCTTCATTTCAACTTCGGTGGCGGCACCGACCTTGATGACGGCCACGCCGCCGGCCAGCTTGGCCACGCGTTCCTGCAGCTTCTCGCGGTCGTAGTCGCTGGAGGATTCCTCGATCTGGGCACGAATCTGCTTGACGCGGGCTTCGATGGAAGCGGCATCGCCGGCGCCATCGATGATGATGGTGTTTTCCTTGCCGACTTCGATGCGCTTGGCCTGGCCCAGGTCCTGCAGGGTGGCCTTTTCCAGGGTCAGGCCGACTTCCTCGGCGATCACCGTGCCGCCGGTCAGGATGGCGATGTCTTCCAGCATGGCCTTGCGACGGTCGCCGAAGCCCGGGGCCTTGACGGCGACGGTCTTGAGGATGCCGCGGATGTTGTTCACCACCAGGGTGGCCAGCGCTTCGCCATCGACGTCTTCGGCGATGATCAGCAGCGGTCGGCCGGCCTTGGCGACTTGCTCCAGCACGGGCAGCAGGTCACGGATGTTGGAGATCTTCTTGTCGTGCAGCAGGACGAAGGGGTTGTCCAGCACGGCGATCTGCTTGTCCGGATTGTTGATGAAGTAGGGGGACAGGTAGCCGCGGTCGAACTGCATGCCTTCCACGACTTCGAGTTCGTTTTCCAGGGATTTGCCGTCCTCGACGGTGATCACGCCTTCCTTGCCCACCTTGTCCATCGCATTGGCGATAATCTCGCCGATGTTGGCGTCGGAGTTGGCGGAGATGGAACCCACCTGGGCGATTTCATTGCTGGTGGTGCAGGGCTTGGACAGTTTCTTCAGTTCTTCGATGGTGGCGGCGACGGCCTTGTCGATGCCACGCTTGAGATCCATGGGATTCATGCCGGCAGCCACGTATTTCATGCCTTCGCGCACGATGGCCTGGGCCAGCACGGTGGCGGTGGTGGTGCCGTCACCGGCGATGTCGGAGGTCTTGGAAGCG
>JAGWTL010000434.1 GCA_028869035.1 Burkholderiales bacterium
GCACCACGAGACCGTGCCGCTGATTCCCGTCAGCCACGGCCGCGGTCCCTGGCTGGTCGACGTGCAGGGGCGCGAGTATCTGGACGCCATCAGCTCCTGGTGGGTCAACCTTTTCGGGCACGCCAATCCGCGCATCAACACGGCGCTGAAGGACCAGCTGGACCGGCTGGAGCACGCCATGCTGGCCGGCTTCACGCACCAGCCTGTGGTGGAGCTGTCCGAGCGCCTGGGCGCGCTGACCGATGGCGTGCTGGGGCACTGTTTCTACGCCTCCGATGGTGCCTCGGCCGTGGAGATCGCGCTCAAGATGAGTTTTCATTTCTGGCGCAACAGCGGCCAGGGCCAGAAGCAGGAGTTCGTCTGCCTGTCCGGCAGCTATCACGGTGAGACCATCGGCGCACTGGCCGTGACCGACGTGGCGCTGTTCCGCGATGCCTATGGCCCGCTGCTGCAGCGCGCCCATGTGGTGGCCTCGCCCGACGCGCGGCTGGCCCAGCCCGGTGAAAGTGCCGAGGATGTGGCGCGCCGTGCCGCTGCGGCGCTGGAAACCCAGCTGCAACAGCGCGCCGGCAAGGTGGCCGCGGTCATCGTCGAGCCGCTGGTGCAGTGCGCCACCGGCATGGCCATGCACGACCCCGAGTACCTGCGGCTGGTGCGTGCCCTGTGCGACAAGCACCAGGTGCACCTGATCGCCGATGAGATTGCGGTGGGCTGCGGGCGCACCGGCAGCTTCTTCGCCTGCGAGCAGGCCGGCATCTGGCCCGACTTCGTCTGCCTGTCCAAGGGCATCAGCGGCGGTTACCTGCCGCTGTCGCTGGTGATGACGCGCGAGAGCATCTACCAGGCTTTTTACGACGCCGATGTCACGCGCGGTTTCCTGCACTCGCACTCCTATACGGGTAACCCGTTGGCCTGCCGCGCGGCGCTGGCCACGCTGGACATCTTTGCGCAGGACGATGTGCTGGTGACGAACCGCGTGAAAGCGCAAAAGCTGAGCGCCGCACTGGCGCCCCTGGTGTCGGATGAGCGGGTCAAGAATTTCCGTCAGCGCGGCATGATCTGGGCCTTCGACGCGGTCGTCGACGATCCGGCCCAGGCATCCACTTTCTCACGTCGCTTCTTCACCGCCGCCCTGCAGCGCGGTCTGCTGCTGCGCCCCATCGGCCGCACGGTGTATTTGATGCCACCCTATATCCTGAACGATGACGAGATTGCCCAGCTGGCGCAGCGCACACGTGCCACCTTCGACGAGGTGATGGCATGAGCTTTGCGCCCATCACGACACTGCAAGCAGAAATCGAGCGCCTCGATGCGCTGGGTCTGCGTCGCCGCCGGCGCGCCACCGAGACCGCCTGCGCGCCTGAGGTCCTGGTGGATGGTCGGCGTGTACTGAGTTTCAACAGCAACGACTACCTGGGCCTGGCGGCCGATGCGCGCATTGCCGCGGCCTTGCAGGAAGGGGTGAGCCTCTACGGTGCCGGCAGCGGCGCCTCGCACCTGGTCAGTGGGCACTCGAAAGCCCACGAAGAGCTCGAAGAGCGTCTGGCTGCTTTCGAGGCACCGCATCTGGAACGCGCACGCGCGCTCTACTTCAGCACCGGCTACATGGCCAACCTGGCGGTGCTGACGGCGCTGGCCGCGGCCACGCCGGCTGAGGCCGAGATCTTTTCCGATGCGCTGAACCA
>JAGWTL010000105.1 GCA_028869035.1 Burkholderiales bacterium
TGACTTTTTTGATCTGCAACGCATCTTGTGAAATGATTGTGAACAGGCCCGAGTCCGAAGTCTATCGCGGCCGCGCGACCCTGGCTTCAGGGCCCTTCGGCCGCGACGACACCGTTGCGCCCCTGCTGCTTGGCGGCATACAGCGCCTGATCCACCCGTTTCAGGGCGGCCTCAGCCGAGTGGTCATCGGCCGCGATGAGGCCGGCTCCGACGCTGATGCCGTAGCTTATTTCGAGCTTGCCGTAAGGAACCGGGGGGCGTCCCACCTGTTCCCGCAGGCGCTCGGCGAGCGTGCGCAAGCCCTCCAGGTCGGTATTGGGCAGGACCACGACAAACTCTTCACCACCCCAGTGGCCGCCGATGTCGATGCCATGCAACTGCGTACGCAATTGTCCGGCCAGGGCCCGTATGACAGCATCGCCGGAATCGTACCGGTACTGGTCGTTGATGGATTGAAATGGTCGATGTCGATCATCAGCAGGCCCGAGGGTTCGCCGCGCAGGGCCCGCTTCCACTGCTCAGTCATGTACTGTTCACTGATGCGCCGGTTGTTCAAGCCGCTCAGGGCATCGGTGCGCGCCATGACGGCCAGATCGGTATTGGCCTGTTCCAGTTTGCGGATGAGCTCACTGGACAGGCTCTGCCAGCGCACGAAAAGACGGTAGCCGAAAAAGACCAGAAACAGGATGATGATCGCGAAGATCCAGAAGAACACCCAGTTGGTCGCGCGCATGATTTCGGCGGCCTGGAAGATCGCGGCCCCGTCGCCGGGCGCTATGGCCCGCCCCACCCGGCCGCTCCCCGGGCCGATGGTGACAAAACCATAAGCCAGCGCCCCCAGCAGCATGACGGCAATCAGCCGCAAGACCCGCCGACGCGCCTGCGTGGTCTCCTGCTCAGATAGGCCGGGTGGCGCAGTGGCCGGCGCATGATGGCCGGCCCACTGGCATACAGCAGGGGCCCGTCGGCAAGGCTCTCCGGAGGAAAGAGCCCAGCCACCAACCCTGCCAGATCACGAACGCGGCCGTGGTGTCGATGCGATTGGTGCAGCACCAGAGCAGCGCCCCCGCAGAACCGAAGACACTGGCCACGAAATCCAGCTGGGCGTAGACCAGCAGGGATTCCAGGGGACGAAGGCTGTGTGAGATCGCAATACCCCGGCAAACCACCAGCACGGCAATTCCCAGTGGGTTGGCGCCGGCGCACAGCATGGCCCGGGCCCAGGGCATGCCCGCTTAAAGTGCCAGCGACAACGTGGCCAGATAGGCCGGGATGGCGCCCCATCACCAGCCGAAACCCAGGGTCTACCACAGACAGATCAGCAGGAGAAGGTAGATGGTGATGTAGATGTCGACGCCACCGAAAGACAGGGGCAGGCCTGACCACTGCTGGATCACGGTCATCAGGCCGAGGCCGATGCTGCAGGCCATACTCAGCAGCCAGCCGCGCAAGATCAAGTGCAGGCGCAACACGGGCCGACTTCCTCACCCGCTTACGATGGCATGCTCCGGCCTTCCGTTCACGCCGATCCGGGGCCGCCCCATGGAACACACTTTCTGCTATCTTTAGCCGCAACAGAGACAAGTTCAGGGCACGACGGGGATAGGCATGAGCGGCGCGCTGGTGGGGTTCCGGATCGACGGCACGAAGAAGATGCTGCGGCTGCACGGCGAACGCAGCTGCGAGGGCGTGCTGAACGAACTGCTGCGCTATCTGCAAAAGGTCGGCGATGCCCGTCTGCGCAGCTATGCACGCGCGCTGCAGATCATCACCCCGGCGCAGGGGCCCTTCCCCGCCGAAGCCGCCAGCGCAGCCATCCAGGCCTGCTTCGAGGATCACTTCGGGGAAAGCTGCCGTGTGCACACCAGCTGGGCCGAAACTTTCGCGGCCTTCCCCGGGCTGGAAGGCTGGCATGCTGGCCTGCCCTATCTGCCGGCCGCCGACATCGACCACTGTGGCGACGTGTGCTGGGGCTTTCTGATCGAGCTTGACGCCAACGAACTCCAGATCTTCGTCAACCGCAATGCGCGCTTTCGCTGGCGTGACATGGCCGACACGCAGTCCGCCTACTGTGCCCTGCGCCTGGAACAGGCACGACTGCTCACCGCACAGGACCTCTCGGCTCTACACGGCCTGTTGCACCAGCACTCCTACTCCGATGGCATTGACCCGCACCTGCCTATGCGCGATGTGGTTTCCGCCCCCTTCCCTGGTCCCGGCGACTGGCAGGCGCGGCTCCAGCTGGCCCATGGCCGTGTGCGCCTGCTGCTCGAGCGCGGGCCGATCAAGGCCCGGGTCCGGCAGGTGGGCGAACTGAAATTCGACGATGTCCATTGCGGAGCCCTGCTGCGCGAGGCGCTCGATCCGCCCGTGTTGACGCTGGCGCTGGCCATCTATGGTCCGGGCGCCAACCTCGGCCAGGTGGCCCATGTGGCGCTGCGGCGGTCACAACTGCCTTTCAGCCCCGGAGAGGGTGGCTTGCCGCTGCTGGACCTGGGCCTGAGCCCGGGTTCCGGCCTGCAACTGCCTCTGGGGCCGGGGTTTTTCGACGCGGTGCGGACGCGCTTTCTGGACACCGGCATGAGTGCACAGGGCTGGCGTTTCCTGATCAGGCAGGACCATGCGGTGCTGCGAGCGCTGCTGCAGTTTTTCCCGCCTTCGGCCCGCATCCTGCGCGCTTTCGCCCACTTCATCAACCTGCTGGCCAGCGCGCTGCAGAACGAAGCCCTGCGGCTTGAACGCTGCCAGCCGGCCCTGCGCGGCATGGAACGCATCCTCGACCGCACACGGGGCCGTCCGGGCCCTCTGCGCGAGGAAAACGCGCGCATCTTCCTGCGCGCCGTCATGCGCGCCCGCCTGTCGCCGGAGGACGAAGCCAATCTGCCGCACGATGCACAGGACGTATCCGATTTTGTCTATTCGCACACGGCCGTGCTCAAGGGGGCGACCTGGCGCTCCCTGTGCCGTCGCTCCGGCGCCTGGCACCGTGCGCTGCTGATCACCGTCGATCCCGAGAAAGACGTGCACTGGGCCGCCCTGCTCCCCCGCTACACGGCCGGCCTCTTTCTCGCAGTGGAGCTGGACACCGGCTCTCTGCTGGCTGAGGAGGGGCTGGAGCAGCGGCACTGCATCGGCACCTACGTCAATGCCTGCGCCAGTGGCGCCACGCGTGTCTTTTCCCTGCGCCGCAACGGCAGGCGCACGGCGACGATCGAGCTGCAGCGCAACCACGACGGTTCCTGGCGCATGGTCCAGATCCGGGGCAAGGCCAACACGGTGATCCAGGACCCGGCCATGCTCGATGCGGCCGACCAGGTGGCGCAGGCCTATTCAGAGGCGGCGCAGTTGCGGGCCCATCTTCTGCCCCCGCAGGAAGGGCCGGAAGCCGGCAGCTATGCGCCCCCGACCTACCTCATCCACCGGCAGGAGCACTGGACGGGCTAAGCCCGCCCTCGTCGCTTACTCCCACTCGATGGTGGCCGGCGGCTTGGAGCTCACGTCGTAGGTCACGCGGTTGATGCCGCGCACCTCGTTGATGATGCGGCTTGAAATCCTCTTGAGCAGCGCATAGGGCAGCTCGGCCCAGTCGGCTGTCATGAAGTCGCTGGTCTGCACGGCGCGCAGGGCCACGACGTAGTCGTAGGTGCGGCCGTCGCCCATCACGCCCACGCTCTTGACCGGCAGGAATACCGTGAAGGCCTGGCTGGTCAGGTCGTACCAGGTCTTGCCGCTGGCCTCGTCCTTGAAGTTGCGCAGTTCCTCGATGAAGATGGCGTCGGCGCGGCGCAGCAATTCGGCGTATTCCTTCTTCACCTCGCCCAGGATGCGCACGCCCAGGCCCGGGCCGGGGAAGGGATGGCGGTAGACCATGTCGTGCGGCAGGCCCAGGGCCACGCCGAGTTCGCGCACTTCGTCCTTGAACAGATCGCGCAGGGGTTCCAGCAGCTTCAGGCCCAGCTGTTCCGGCAGGCCGCCCACGTTGTGATGGCTCTTGATGGTGACGGCCTTCTTGCTCTTGGCGCCGCCCGACTCGATGACGTCGGGATAGATGGTGCCCTGGGCCAGCCACTTGGCGCCCTTGGCGCCCTCACCCTTGAGCTTGGCCGCTTCGGCCTTGAAGACATCGACGAAGAGGCCGCCGATGATCTTGCGCTTCTGCTCGGGTTCGCTGACGCCCGCCAGCCTGCCCAGGAACAGCTCGCTGGCGTCCACCCGGATGACCTTGGCGTGCAGCTTGCCGGCGAACATGTCCATGACCATGTCGCCCTCGTTCAGGCGCAGCAGGCCGTGGTCGACGAAGACGCAGGTCAGCTGGTCGCCTATGGCGCGATGGATCAGCGCCGCCGCCACGGAAGAATCGACACCGCCGGACAGGCCCAGGATGACCTCCTCGTCGCCCACCTGCCGGCGGATGGCCTCCACGGCCTCCTTGACGTGGTCGCGCATGACCCAGTCGGCCCGGGTGCCGCAGATCTCAAGCACGAAACGTTCCAGGATCGCCCTGCCCTGCACGGTGTGCGTGACCTCGGGATGAAACTGCACCGCATAGAAGCGGCGCTGCTCGTCGGCCATGCCGGCGATGGGGCAGCTGGGCGTGGAAGCCATGAGCTTGAAACCGGGCGGGAAGGCCGTGACCTTGTCGCCGTGGCTCATCCAGACCTTGAGCATGCCGTGCCCTTCGGGCGTCGTGAAGTCGGCGATGTCTTTCAGCAAGGCCGTGTGGCCATGGGCCCGCACTTCGGCGTAGCCGAATTCGCGCTGGTGGCCGCTTTCCACCTTGCCGCCGAGCTGCTGGGCCATGGTCTGCATGCCGTAGCAGATGCCCAGCACCGGCACACCCAGCTCGAACACGGCCTGCGGCGCCTTGTCGGTGCTTTCCTCGTAGACGCTGGCGTGGCTGCCGGACAGGATCACGCCCTTGAGCTGGCCGTCGGCGGCGAACTGCCGCACCCACTCATCCGTGACATCACAGGGATGGACCTCGCAATACACATGGGCTTCGCGCACACGGCGCGCGATCAACTGCGTGACCTGGGAGCCGAAATCGAGGATGAGGATCTTCTGGTGTTGCATATGCTCTGGAAGTCAAAAGCCCGAACTCCGGTGCGGGGTTCGGGCCTATCTGTGTTATTGCCGATCAATCCGCCCGGTAGTTGGGCGCTTCTTTCGTGATCTGCACGTCGTGCACATGGCTCTCGCGGATACCGGCCGAGGTGATTTCCACGAACTCGGCCTTGTTGCGCATCTCTTCAACCGTGGCGCAACCGCAATACCCCATGCTGGCGCGCAGCCCACCGGCCATCTGGAAGATGATGGCGACCACCGAGCCCTTGTAGGGCACGCGGCCCTCAATGCCCTCGGGCACCAGCTTGTCAGCCTGCGGGTTGCCGGCAGTCGATTCCTGGAAGTAGCGGTCGGCGCTGCCCTGCTGCATGGCGCCGATGGAGCCCATGCCGCGGTAGCTCTTGTAGCTGCGGCCCTGGAACAGCACGATCTCGCCCGGCGCCTCTTCGGTGCCGGCGAACATGCCGCCCATCATGACGGTGCCGGCGCCGGCCGCGATGGCCTTAGCGATGTCACCGCTGTAGCGGATGCCGCCGTCGGCGATCAGCGGCACGCCCGTGCCCTTGAGCGCCGTGGCCACGTTGTCGATGGCCATGATCTGGGGCACACCCACACCTGCAACGATGCGGGTGGTGCAGATGGAGCCCGGGCCGATGCCCACCTTGACCGCGTCGGCGCCGGCCTCCACCAGGGCCAGCGCGGCCGCGCCGGTGGCGATGTTGCCGCCGATCACGTCCACCTGCGGATAGGTCTGCTTGACCCAGCGCACGCGGTCGATCACACCCTTGCTGTGGCCGTGCGCCGTGTCCACCACGATGGCATCGACACCGGCCTTGACCAGGGCCTCGACACGGGCTTCGGTGCCCTCGCCCACGCCCACCGCCGCGCCCACGCGCAGGCGGCCGGCGGCGTCACGCGCGGCATTCGGGAAGTTGAGCTGCTTGGTGATGTCCTTGACGGTGATCAGGCCCTTGAGCTCGAAGGCGTCGTTGACGACCAGCAGGCGTTCCAGCTTGTGCTTGTTCAGCAGGGCCTTGGCCTCAGCCGGGGTGGTGCCATCGGGCACGGTGATCAGGCGCTCGCGCGGGGTCATGATCTCGCGCACGGGCAGCTCGTAGCGGGTCTCGAAGCGCAGGTCTCGGCCGGTCACGATGCCAGCCACCTTGCCGCCATCCACGACCGGGAAGCCGGACACGCCCAGTTCGTCGGAAAGCTTCATCACATCGCGCACCGAGGTCTCGGGGCTGATGACCACCGGGTCGCGCAGCACACCCGATTCATAACGCTTGACCTTGGCCACCTGGGCGGCCTGCTCGGCCACGCTGAGGTTCTTGTGAACGATGCCGATACCCCCCTCCTGGGCGATGGCGATGGCCAGGCGGGCTTCGGTGACCGTGTCCATGGCCGCAGAGACCAGGGGCAGGTTCAGGGAAATATTGCGGGAGAAGCGGGTCGAGAGAGAGGTGTCCTTGGGGAGGACCTGGGAGTACGCCGGCACCAGCAACACGTCGTCGAAGGTGAGCGCTTTACCTAGAAGGCGCATGTCTAAGCTCCAAAAAAGAGATTGTACCCGCCTCGATGCCAGTTTGTGGCGGCCCCAAGACGTGTCCGATGCCTGTCGGCAACAAGGTCTGGGAAAAATCAGCATGGCAGCGCTACACTGCTGCCATGAAACCGATCCACCCCCTGATCTGCTTGGCCCTGTGTCTCTACGCGCTCGCAGCCAGCGCCCAATGGCAATGGACGGACAAGGACGGCCGCAAGGTCTTCAGTGACCGGGCGCCGCCGTCCGATATCCCCGAGAAAAACATCCTCAAGCGGCCTGGTGGCCAGGGCTTCACCCCCCCCGCGCCTGTTGCCGCTCCCGCAGCAGCGCCGGCCGCCTCAAACGGTGTGGACAAGGCTCTGATGGAAAAGATGAAACAGGCCGAGGATGCAGAAGCAGCCAAACGCAAGGCCGCTGAAGATCGCAACATCCGCGCCATGGCCGAGGCCTGTAGCCGGGCCCAACAAGCCAAATCCGGACTTGATTCGGGCGTGCGCATGAGCCGCATCAATGAAAAAGGCGAGCGCGAATTCCTTGACGACGCCGCCCGCGCCGTCGAAGGTGAACGCCTGCAGGGCATCATCAACGAAAACTGCAAGTAGCAGAGCCGAGCCTTGTTCCGGGGCGCGGTGCTAGCCGCCCGTCTTGACCCCAGCCCGCTTCCGTGCGAAAAGCCCGGCCCGGCCGACACCCTGCTCGGCAAAACGCTCGCGTCGGGCCACCTTGGGATCGACGCGCAGGTCCCGGTACACCTCCACCCGGTCCTGGTCACGCAGCACCTGGCTGCGCGCAACCTTGCGCCCCCAGACCCCCACGACCACCTGCGTCCAATCAACATCGGGGCAGAGCTTGGCCAGGCCGCCGCTTTCCAGGGCCTGGGCCACAGTGGCGCCGGCCGGCAGGCGCAGGGATATCTCCCTCACCTGGCGCGCGACCGGCGCATAGACCACCAATACGTCGATGTCCATTTCAGCCCCCATAGACCTGCTCGGCCCGCTTGACGAAGGCGTCCACCAGGCTGGCGGCGATCTTATCGAACACCGGCCCGACCAGCCGGCCCAGCAGGGCATTGGAAAAGCCGTAGTTCAAGGTCAGCTCGACCTTGCAGGCCCGCTGCCCGCCCTCGCCCACCGGCAGGAAATTCCAGCAGCCTTCGAGCTGTGAAAACGGCCCCTTGACCAGTTCCATCTTGACCTCGCTACCGGGCACATGGGTGTTGCGGGTGGTAAAGCTTTGATGGATACCGCTGAAAGCGATGCCCACCTCGGCCGTGGCGCCGCCCTCATGGGACTCGATGATGCGGGCGTGATCACACCAGGGCAGGAACTCGGGATAGTCGGTCACGCCGGTGACCAATGCGTACATTTCCTGCGGGCTGTACCAGATCAGAACGGACTTGTGGACGGTTTTCATAGAATGCTGGACTTGCAGGCCCAAACGGAATTGTAAGTTTGCTGCCCGCCCCCATTTGAGATTCCATGGCCAAAAAACCCGAAACGCCCGCCCGCATTGCCGACAACAAGAAGGCCGTCTTCAATTATTTCATCGAGGAACGCTTCGAGGCCGGCATGGTGCTCGAGGGCTGGGAAGTCAAGGCCGTGCGCGAAGGCAAGGTGCAGCTGACCGACGGCTACGTCGTGATCCGCGACGGCGAGATGTACATCATCGGCTGCCAGATCAATGCGCTCAAGACTGCCTCCACCCACGTACGGCCCGACGCGGTGCGGACCAAGAAGCTGCTGCTCAAGAAGGACGAGATCCGCCGTCTGGTCGGAAAAGTCGAGCAGAAGGGCTACACCCTGGTGCCCCTGAACCTGCACTGGAAGAATAACAAGATCAAGTGCGAAATCGGCCTGGCCAAGGGCAAGGCCGAGCACGACAAGCGCGACACCATCAAGGACCGCGAGGGCAAGCGCGAGGTCGAGCGAGCCATGAAAAGCCGCAGCCGCTAGTAGACTGAATCTGAGAGATCGCCGGCAAGCGGCTGACCAGCGCTGCGGCAGGCAAGGCGCAAAGCACAGACGGGCCCGTAGGCCCGGCGAGCATTTGCAACGCCGCATGGCACAGCGAGGGGCAGACGAGTG
>JAGWTL010000106.1 GCA_028869035.1 Burkholderiales bacterium
AGCGGCGGCGGTTGTTCTTCCACATGAAGTCGTAGACGCAGTTGTGGAAGTAGTAGAACTCCAGGTGCTTGAACTCGGTCTTGGTGGCGCTGAACAGTTCTTCCACGCGCTGGATGTGTTCATCCATGGTGCCGCCCACGTCCATGAGCAGCAGCACCTTGACGTTGTTGTGGCGTTCGGGCCGCATCTTGATGTCGAGGTAGCCCGCATTGGCCGCGGTCTTGGCGATGGTGGCGTCCAGGTCCAGTTCGTCCTCGTGGCCCTCACGCGCGAACTTGCGCAGGCGGCGCAGCGCGACCTTGATGTTGCGCGTGCCGAGTTCCTGCGTGTCGTCGTAGTCCTTGTAGGCGCGCTGGTCCCAGACCTTGACGGCGCTCTTGTTGCGGCCCTTCTCCTGGCCGATGCGGATGCCCTGCGGGTTGTAGCCGTTGGCGCCAAAGGGGCTGGTGCCGCCGGTGCCGATCCACTTGTTGCCGCCCTCGTGGCGTTCCTTCTGCTCCTCGAAGCGCTTCTTCAACGTCTCCATCAGCTCGTCCCAGCCCATCTTCTCGATGGCGGCCTTCTCCTCGGGGCTGAGGTTGAGCTCCAGGTTCTTGCGCAGCCACTCCAGCGGGATGTCCCTGGTGAAGTCGGTCAGCATCTCCACCCCCTTGAAGTAGGCGGAGAAGGCGCGGTCGAACTTGTCGTAGTGCTTCTCGTCCTTCACCAGCGTGGTGCGGCTGAGGTAATAAAAGTCGTCGATCTTGTAGCCCGTGGGCTCGGCATCACTCTCGGGTGTTGGTGTATTCGGGCCGACCACGCCTTCTTTCAAAGCTTCGAGCAGCGTCAAGTATTCCTTGACCGAGACCGGCAGTTTGGCCGAGCGCAGGGTGTAGAAGAAGTCGATCAGCATGGCCCAGGTTCCTTGGTTGTCGGTGGGATCAGGGTCATCGCAAGCTTGACAACGAATCGCCGGAGTTCAGTGACGGGAATTGAAGCGGAGAAACCATTCCTGTCACTGAACTTGAAACCTTGTATCTCGCCTTGTGCTGGATAAGGGGAGATTTTGAAATACGCCACAGCGTTGCGCAGCCGGCGAACAAGTTGCCGTAACGTGAGCGGGTGCCTGTGTCCATGATCGCATTTGCCTGGATTCCTGATCCATTGCGAGACATTCCCCCAAGCATCACCAAGGTCGGTTAGCAGATCATCGGGAATATGCGTAAATAGTTTTTCCTTTGGAACGATCAACAGCTCCAGCAAGCTGTTGATGGCTTGGGTGGCTTCGTAGTCACCTCGGTAGTTTTCCAGATTCTTCTGGGTTCGCACCATGAAGGAACGGTGAAAGTCGCTTTCGTATTCCACATCAACTCCAGTCTTCCACTTTCAACCCCTCCACCCGCGAGAACTCCCGCCCGTTGCGCGAGACCAGGGTCAGACCCTTGGCCTGGGCCAGCGCGGCTTGCCAGAGGTCGTTGGGGCCGATGGGCGTGCCGCGTGCGCGCAAGTCAGCCCGGATCTGGCCGTAGGCCAGCGACGCGTCCTGATCCAGAGGCATCACGCCGAAGAAATTGATCAGGCGGCGAGCGCGTTGGTCGCGCATGGTTGAAAGCGGCGCATGCGCGACCCCGTAATAGAACTCCCCGCAGGTGACGACGGACAAAATGGCTTCGCCGGCCTTGAGGCCGGCCAGACGATCCTGGATGGACAGGTCCCGGCCCTTGACCATGAGCGAAAACACGTCCGAATCGAGCAGGTATTTGGGCTTCATGCCTGGCGACGCTTGTTTTTGCGTGTCATGTCGGGTGCGGCTGGCGCGCGGCGACGGCGCGGTACTTTGGACATGTCGCTGCCCGGCTCATCCAGCGGCAGCAGGTCATCAATCTGCGCCATGGCTCGGTCCAACGCCTGGGCCTCGGCATCGTTCAGCGCGGGCAGATCGCCCAGCGCTTCGGCGGCGGTCATGGGTTTGGGCCGCAGCACGACGGTGTTGCCTTCGCGGAATATTTCGACGTGCTTGGTGTGGAGCTGGAATTCCTTCGGGATACGCACGGCCTGGCTGTTGCCGGAGGTGAAGACGGTGGTGGTGCGGGTGGCGGTTTGCAGGTGTTTGGGCTGGATGGGAGCGTTCATCGCGGGCCTCCTGGTGTGTATCTACGGTGAGTATATACATGAGCCGCCCGGCCAGCAAGTCCGCGTCAATTCGTGCCGCGCGGCTTGTCCAGCAGGTAGAGCAGCTGGGCCCGGACCTCGGGCCACTCGCCTTGCGCCAGGCTGTACATCACGGTGTCGCGGATGGTGCCGTCGCGGCGCAGGGCGTGGCCACGGATCACGCCGTCCTTCTTCGCGCCCAGGCGCTCGATGGCGGCCTGCGAGGCGAAATTGAAGTTGTCGGTGCGCCAGCCCACCACATGGCAGCCCAGGGTGTCGAAGGCGTGGGTGAGCAGCATGAGCTTGCACGTGGTGTTCACGTGGGTGCGCTGCACGCTTTTCGCGTACCAGGTGTAGCCGATCTCCACGCGTTTCACCGCCGGCAGGATGTCATGGTAGCTGGTGCAACCCAGCACGCGGCCGCTGAGTTCGTCGAGCACGGCGAAGGCGAAACGGCTGCCATCGGCACGCATCTTCAGCGCGGTCTCGATATGGCTGCGGGTTTCCTGTGGTTCCGGCACCGAGGTCACGCGCAGCTTCCAGAGCGCGCCATCGGCCGCCGCGGCGCGCAGGCCCGCCTCGTGTTCCAGGCCCAGCGGCACCAGCTGCACGCCCCGCAGCGCCAGGGTGACGGGCTCGACGAAGGCCATTTCAGCTTTCCCGTTCTCCGCTCTTGCGGGCGCGCCAGCGACGGGCTCCCTGCAGCCCCAGGCCGCCGCCCAGGCCCACGAGCACGATGGCGACTATGCTGGTGCCGCCGTAGCCTTCTGCGAAGATATCCCAGCCCAGCAGGATGCCGGCCCAGTAGCCGGCCAGGGCGCCGCCGACAAAACCGACGGCGTCGGACAGGCCTTCGAGCAGGAGTTTGTTCGTCATCGCGCAGGCCTCAGCGGTTATTGCGTTGCATGAACACCAGTTTTTCGAACAGGCTCACGTCCTGCTCGTTCTTGAGCAGGGCGCCCACCAGCGGCGGCACAGTCACCTTCTCGTCCCTGCTCTGCAGGGCCTCGGCCGGAATGTCCTCGGCCAGCAACAGCTTGAGCCAGTCCAGCAGTTCGCTGGTGGAGGGTTTTTTCTTCAGGCCGGGCAGGTTGCGCACGTCGAAGAAAGTCTTCATGGCTGCGCCCAGCAGCTCCTGCTTGAGGCCGGGGAAGTGCACGGCCACGATCTTGGCCATGGTTTCGGCGTCGGGGAACCTGATGTAGTGGAAGAAGCAGCGGCGCAGGAAGGCGTCGGGCAGCTCCTTCTCGTTGTTGGAGGTGATGAAGACCAGGGGGCGGTGCCTGGCCTTGATCAGCTCGCGCGTCTCGTAGCAGTAGAACTCCATGCGGTCGATTTCCCGCAGCAGGTCGTTGGGGAATTCGATGTCGGCCTTGTCGATCTCGTCGATCAGCAGGGCCACGGGCTGGTCGGCCGTGAAGGCCTGCCAGAGCACACCCTTGACGATGTAGTTGTGGATGTCCTTGACCTTCTCCTCGCCCAGCTGGCTGTCACGCAGGCGGCTGACCGCGTCGTACTCGTACAGGCCCTGCTGGGCCTTCGTGGTGGACTTGATGTGCCATTGGAGCAAGGGCAGCTTCAGGGCCGCGGCCACTTCCTCGGCCAGCATGGTCTTGCCGGTGCCGGGTTCGCCCTTGACCAGCAATGGGCGCTTGAGTGTGATGGCGGCATTGACCGACAGCATCAGATCCTGGGTGGCGACGTAGTTCGAGGTACCTTGGAATTTCATGGACAGCAGGGGTGTCGGGGGCTGGGAAACCCGGTTTTGGCGGTAGATATAATGTCAGGCTGATTTATATCAACCACTGGCTGATTGTCCTCGCAAAATGAACAAACTGTTGCTGACGCTTATCTCCCTGCTTGTCGCTTCTGCGACGGTGTTCTCCGCCCACGCCCAGGAAGTCAAGGGTGACGCCAAGGCCGGCGCGACCAAGATCGCCATGTGCATCGGCTGTCACGGTATCCAGGGTTACCAGGCCAGCTTTCCCGAGATCTACCGCGTGCCCATGATCTCGGGCCAGAACGCCAAGTTCATCGTGTCCGCCCTGAACGCCTACAAGAAGGGCGAGCGCAAGCACCCCACCATGCGCGCCATCTCCGACAGCCTGAACGACCAGGACATGGCCGATGTAGCGGCGTATTACTCCGAGCACGGCATGGGCGGCAGCGCTGCCGTCAAGGCCGCGCCGGCAGCATCGGCCAAGGTGGCCGAGCTGCTGAACAAGGGTGGTTGTATCGCCTGCCACGGCGACAACTTCAACAAGCCGATCGACCCGAGCTACCCCAAGGTGGGGGGCCAGCCGGCCGACTATATTTTCGTGGCGCTCAAGTCCTACAAGACCGAAGGCGCAGCCACCTGGGGTCGCGCCAACGGCATCATGGGCGGCATCGCCAAGCAGTTCTCCAACGCCGAGTTGAAGGAACTGGCCCGTTACGTCAGCAGCCTGCCGGGTGACCTCAAGACCGTGCCGCAGAGCGAGTTCCGCTAAGCGCCGCTTCCCGCACACAAAAAAGCCGCTCGATGAGCGGCTTTTTTATGGCCCTCCAGCCTGTCCGCCAGCGGTATGCCGCTCAGTCCTTCGTGGCCTGCTGCTGCACGCAATCGATATAGGCCGCTCCGTCCGGTGGGCGGCCGGCGCGCTGGCTTTCCCAGACCATGCGGCCCAGGCAGTCCATCACCTCGTGGTGGGCCGCGTGCAGGTCATTGCGCTTGGCCGCCAGCAGTTCCACGGCCTGGCGTATGCCACGCGGCTGGTCGATGCTGCACTGCTCGCTGATCGACAGGTGCATGGACAGGTGCAGGAAGGGGTTCTCGCGCCCGGGCTCGGCCTGGGCCATGCTGGCCAAGGCGCCGTCCAGATCGGCCAGCTCGGCGTGGTACTCGGGGTGCTCGGCGATCCATTGGCTGGCCAGCAGCTCGATGGCCTCCAGGGCTTGGTTGGCGCGGGCCTTGGCGTAGACGCCGCAAAAGAAGCGGCGCACGTCGGCCTGGGAGGGCTGGAACATCATGGGGCGATTATCGGCGAGCCTTCTGGCGGGCGCTTCAGCCCAGTCGACGGGAGATGGTCTGGGCGGCCTGCAGCAGGGCCGGCAGCAGCGTCTCCTGGGCCACCTTGGCATTGGTGCGGTTGGCCTGGCCGCTGAGGTTGAGTGCGGCGATGAAACGGCCGGCGCGGTTCGTGATGGGTGCGGCCAGCGAGATCAGGCCTTCCTCCAGCTCCTGGTTCACCAGGCACCAGCCCTGGCGCCGCACCTGCTGGATCTTGGTCAGCAGGGCCTCCAGGTCGGTGACCGTGTGTTTCGTCAGGGCCTTGGGGCGTGAAGCTTTGAGGCGACGCAGCACCTCCTCGTCGTCCAGGCCGGCCAGCAGCACCCGGCCCATGCTGGTGCAGTAGGCCGGCAGGCGCGAGCCCACGCCCAGGGTGTTGCGCATGATCTTGTGCGTGGGCACGCGCAGCACGTAGACGATGTCCGTGCCCTCGAGCACGGCGGCCGAGCAGGACTCCTTCACTTCGTCCACCAGCGCTTCCATCACCGGTTCGGCCAGGTTCCAGATCGGCATGGAGGAGAGGTAGGCGAAGCCCAGGTCCAGGATGCGCGCGGTCAGGCGGAACAGGCGGCCGTCGCTTTCCACGTAGCCCAGGGTCTGCAGCGTGAGCAGGATGCGGCGCGCACCGGCGCGTGTGAGGCCGGTGCGGGCGGCGACTTCGCTCAGGGTCTGTTGCGGTGTCTGGGCGCTGAAGGAGCGGATGACCTCCAGCCCGCGCGCAAAGGATTGCACATAGCTGTCGCCGGGCTGTGGCGCTGTCGCGGGGGTGGCAGGGGGCATGGGGCGGTCGGAAGGATCTGGATTAGAATTCATTATACGAACAAATGTTCTATATACGAACAAATCGAAGGCAGGAGCACATCCCATGATCAACAAGATCGCGGCCTCGGTGGACGAGGCGCTGGCTGGTGTGAAGGACGGTTCCACCGTCATGATCGGCGGCTTCGGCACGGCGGGCATTCCGCTGGAGCTGATCGACGGCCTGATTGCGCAGGGCGCCAGGGATCTCACGGTGGTGAACAACAACGCCGGCAACGGCGACACGGGGCTGGCTGCGCTGCTGGCCACGGGCCGCGTGCGCAAGATCATCTGCAGCTTCCCGCGCCAGGCCGACAGTTTTGTCTTCGACGGCCTGTACCGCAGCGGCAAGCTCGAACTGGAACTGGTGCCGCAAGGCAATCTGTCCGAGCGCATCCGCGCGGCGGGCGCCGGCATCGGCGGTTTCTTCACGCCCACCGGCTACGGCACCGAGTTGGCCCAGGGCAAGGAGACCCGCGTGATCGACGGCAAGGGTTATGTGCTGGAGCAACCCATCCACGGCGATGTGGCGCTGATCAAGGCCGAGCGCGGCGACCGCTGGGGCAACCTGACTTACCGCAAAACCGCGCGCAACTTCGGCCCCAGCATGGCCATGGCCTGCCAGCAGACGATCGCCAGCGTGCACGAGACCGTCGAGTTGGGTGGCCTGGACCCCGAGGCCGTTGTGACGCCGGCCATCTATGTCAGCAAGATCGTCAAGATTCCCCGTCAAACCACCCAAGCGGGCGGTTTCAAAAAGGCAGCCTGACCATGAGCTATCAAAAACGCAGCAAAGACCAGCTGGCCGCGCGTGTGGCCCGGGACATTCCCGAGGGCGCGGTGGTCAACCTGGGCATCGGCCAGCCCACGCTGGTGGCCAACCACATCCCGAAAGATCGTGAAGTGCTGCTGCACAGCGAGAACGGCCTGCTGGGCATGGGCCCGGCCCCACTCGCGGGGCAGGAGGACTACGATCTCATCAACGCCGGCAAGCAGCCGGTGACGCTGCTGCCCGGCGGCTCCTACTTCCACCACACCGACAGCTTCGCCATGATGCGCGGCGGCCACCTGGACATCTGCGTGCTTGGGGCCTTCCAGGTCAGCGCCGCGGGTGACCTGGCCAACTGGCACACGGGTGAGAAGGACGCGATCCCCGCCGTGGGTGGCGCCATGGACCTGGCGGTCGGCGCCAGACAGACCTGGGTCATGATGGATCTGCTGACCAAGCAGGGCGAGAGCAAGATCGTGGCGGCCTGCAGTTACCCGCTCACGGGCATCGCCTGCGTCAAGCGTGTCTACACGGATGTCTGCACGCTGGACTGCACGCCGCAGGGGCTCAGGCTCGTCGATCTGATCGACGGCCTGACACATGCCGAACTCGAAAGGATGATCGGCCTGCCGATTGCCAGGTAAGAACAACCCCACCCGACCGTTCGGGCTGAGCCCGTCGAAGCCCTCATACACACCTTCGTTCGCAAGCACTTCGACAAGCTCAGTGCGAACGGTCCTCAGGAGATACCTATCATGAACCAGGCTTACATCTGCGACGCCATCCGCACCCCCTTCGGCCGTTACGGCGGCGTGCTCTCCAGCGTGCGCACCGATGACCTCGGCGCCATCCCCATCGCCGCGCTGATGGCGCGCAATCCCCAGGTGGACTGGGCGGCCTTGACCGACCTGATCTACGGTTGTGTCAACCAGGCCGGCGAAGACAACCGCAATGTGGGCCGCATGGCGGCCCTGCTGGCGGGCCTGCCGCCCGAAGTGCCGGCCTCCACCGTGAACCGCCTCTGCGGCTCGGGGCTGGACGCGCTGGGCAGCGCGGCACGCGCCATCAAGGCCGGTGAGGCCACGCTGATGATCGCCGGTGGTGTGGAAAGCATGAGCCGCGCGCCTTTCGTGATGGGCAAGGCCGAAAGCGCCTTCAGCCGCAGCGCCGAGATCTTCGACACCACCATAGGCTGGCGTTTCGTCAACAAGCTCATGAAGCAGAAATACGGCACCGACTCCATGCCCGAGACGGCCGAGAACGTGGCCGACGAATACAAGATCAACCGGGAAGACCAGGACAAAATGGCCCTGGCCTCTCAGCTCAAGGCCGTGGCCGCGCAGAAGGCCGGTTACTTCGACGCCGAGATCACGCCCGTGTCCATCGCCCAGAAGAAGGGCGATGCCATCGTGGTCAGCAGGGACGAGCACCCGCGCGAGACGTCGATGGAGGCCCTGGCCAAACTCAAGCCCATCGTGCGCGAAGGCGGCACGGTGACAGCGGGCAACGCCTCGGGTGTGAACGACGGCGCCTGCGCCCTGCTGCTGGCGAGCGAGGATGCCGCCAAGAAGCATGGCCTGAACCCGCGCGCCCGCATCGTGGGCATGGCCACGGCCGGCGTGGCCCCGCGCATCATGGGCATCGGCCCGGCGCCGGCCACGCAGAAGGTGCTGGCACTCACGGGGTTGACGATGGCGCAGATGGACGTGATCGAGCTCAACGAGGCCTTCGCCGCCCAGGGCCTGGCCGTGCTGCGCCAGCTGGGGGTGCGTGACGACGATTCCCGCGTCAATCCCAATGGTGGCGCCATTGCGCTCGGCCATCCGCTGGGCGCTTCGGGCGCGCGTCTGGCCACCACGGCGGTGAACCAGCTGCACAGGAGCGGCGGCCGTTACGCCCTGTGCACCATGTGCATCGGCGTGGGGCAGGGCATCGCG
>JAGWTL010000435.1 GCA_028869035.1 Burkholderiales bacterium
CACCAGCCCGGTGCGCACTTCCTGCGCGCCCACGGGCAATTCGAGGCGCAGCGCTTCCAGCGCGGCCAGCGCGGCCGACGCGTTGAGCAACTGGTTGGCGCCGCGCAGGCTCGGGTAGGCGAGCGCGTTGCGGCGCTGGCTGCGGCCGCCATAGTTCCACTGCTGCTTGTCGCCCGAATAATTGAAATCGCGCCCCATCAGCCACAGGTCGGCGCCGATGGCGTTGGCGTGGTCTATCAGCGACTGCGGCGGCACCGGGTCGCTGCAGATGGCCGTCTTGCCGGGGCGGAAAATACCGGCCTTTTCGAAGCCGATGGCCTCGCGCGTATCGCCCAGGTAATCGGTGTGGTCGATGTCGACGCTGGTGACGATGGCCACGTCGGCGTCGATCACGTTGACCGCGTCCAGCCGGCCACCGAGGCCCACCTCCAGGATCACCACGTCCATGCCGGCGTAGGCCAGCAGTTGGCAGATGGCCAGCGTGGTGAATTCGAAATAGGTCAGCGGCGTGTCGCCACGGGCCGCCTCGACGGCGTTGAAGCTGGCCACCAGCTGGGCATCGCTGGCCAGTTCGCCGTTGACGCGCGCGCGCTCGTTAAAGTCGAGGAAATGCGGCTTGATGTACAGCCCCACTTTGTAGCCGGCCCGCAGCAGCACCGATTCCAGCATGGCGCAGGTGGAACCCTTGCCGTTGGTGCCGGCCACGGTGATGACGGGACACGCAAACCTGAGGCCCATGCGCTGGGCCACGGCCTTGACGCGGTCCAGCCCCATGTCGATGGTCTTGGGATGCAGGCGCTCGCAGTGGGCCAGCCAGTCGCTCAGGGTGTTCATGCGCTTCGCTTCCTCATACAGGACAATATTGTCTCCCATGAGAAATTCCATCACCCTTTATGGCATCCCGAATTGCGACACGGTGAAAAAGGCGCGTGCTTGGCTTGCTGAGCATCAGGTAGAGGTGCAGTTCCACGATTTCAAGAAGCTGGGGCTGCCCGAGGCCCGCCTGGACCACTGGCTGGTCAGCGCCGGCTGGGAAAAGCTGCTGAACCGCCAGGGCACGACCTGGCGCAAGCTGGACCCCGACACCCAGGCCAGCGTGAAGGACGCCCAGAGCGCGCGCGCGCTGATGCTGGCCCAGGCCAGCGTGATCAAACGCCCCGTCGTTGAATGGAACGCAGGGGACGTGAGCGTGGGTTTCGATGCCGCCAACTGGTTGAGCCGCCTCAAGTAAGCCGCTGCCTTAAAATCGCGGATTCGCCCCTGAAAACAGAGCACCACACCATGACCCAGCAATACAACGGCGTGACCGTCGCCACCCAGGCCAACGTCTATTTCGACGGCAAGTGCGTCAGCCACAGCATCACCCTGGCCGACGGCACCAGGAAGTCGGTCGGCGTGGTCCTTCCCGCCACCCTGACCTTCAACACCGGCGCGCCCGAGATCATGGAATGCGTGGCCGGCAGCTGCGAGTACAAGCTCAAGGGCACCGACGCCTGGGTCAAGTCTGTCGCGGGCCAGAAGTTCAGCGTGCCCGGCAACTCCTCGTTCGAGATCCGTGTGACCGAGCCCTACCACTACATCTGCCACTTCGATTGACCCCATGGCCACCATCCTGCAAAACCTCCCCATCGGCCAGAAGGTCGGCATCGCCTTCTCGGGCGG
>JAGWTL010000107.1 GCA_028869035.1 Burkholderiales bacterium
CTCCGGCTGAGGTGCTCTTCGAAGATTGCTTCAAGCAGAATGTCGATATCCAGCCCATCGTTGCACTTGGCATTTGAATCCGCCAAGCAAAGAGAAGGCGAGCCGGATTCGTCGACCCTCCGCTGCGCTACGGGCACACTGCGTTGCTCGGCCCGGGCGGGGTGCGCGCAAACTCGCTGCGCCCAAACATGCGCGCCCCTTCTTCCGCCCGCTCCTGCGCTACTCGCCTCCGCACACGGCAGTGGGAACGGAATGCCGAACCCCGCCCCCGCGTCCTGATTGACCGAAAGATTTCAGCTATAAACCAATCACTTATTGGGGATCAGGGGGTGCTAAGTGGCTAAGAATGAACCGTATCAAATGGTCGTTGTTGAAAGCTTTAGGCCTTCGGCGACCTCCGGGCTACACGGAGAAATTCACATCCGCCCTGTCGCTGGACAAGGCCTCCATACAACACTCCATGTCGAGTGCTCTAAAAGTTTGTCGAGGGATTATCCAGTTGGGACCAAGTTCCGAATTCGCGCAAAACTTACTGATCGAGAGAGTGGCGGGGAGTACCTGTACAGCTATTTCAAATGGCCGGTCGAAGTTTTAAAGTAACGCGACTGGCACACTCCATCTATAGACGAAGACAAGGGCACGCCATGGCGTGCCCTTGTTGTATTTGCATCCGGTTTTCTATCCCCCACCCTTGTGTATGTGCCGAGAAGCGCAGCGGCAGGCGGATCAAGAGACGCGCATGTTTGAGCGCAGCGAGTTTGCGCGGCTCCCGCCTGACGCGAGCATCGCAGGTTGCCCCGGCGCAGCCGGGGTCACAGACACCAGGGTCGCCTTTCTTTCGGTTACCTTACTTTGGCGAAGCAAAGAAAGGTGACTCGCCCGCCGGGGCGAGACCCGGCAAGCAAGCAAACACAGGCGCAAATCAACGAAGCTCAGAAGCTCAGCTGCACCCCCACCTTCAAACTCCGCCCCGGCAACGGCACCCGCCCCGGCGCCGTCTGCGTCAGGATCGACGAGGACGAATAGGCCAGGGTGTCGCCGATATTGTCCAGGCGCGCGTACCAAAGGGCCGGCAAACCACTGACCTTGTCATGCAGGCTGAGTGCCGCATTCCACAGCGTGTAGCCCTCGGTGGCCAGTTGGCCCTCGGGCACGCGGTCCTGCGCTGCGTAGCGGTCCACGCCCAGGCGCGCGCCCCAGGCGGCACGGCTCCACAACAGCGTGGCGCCCACGCGATGCGGGGCGATGCGCGGCAGGGGCTGGCCGGTGCTGGTGTTGTCGGCCCGCACGGTGTCGGCGCGCAGGGCCAGGTCCAGCTTGTGCTCCGCATCCAGCAGGCGCAGGCTGCCGCTGGCCTCGGCGCCGATGAACCGCGCCTGCACCTGGGTGTAGGTGTATTGCGGCGGTGTGGTCGTGAGATCGGTCCCTTCGAGCGAGATGTAGTTGCTGAACTGGTGCTGGAACAGCTGCAGCTGCGCACGGTGGGCGCCGCGCTTCCAGGCCACCCCCATATCGACGTTGGTCGAGCGCTCCTTGCCCAGATCAGGGTTGCCGATCTCCCGGGCCTTGGTGGCCACGTGCTCGCCGTTGGCGTAGAGCTCGTAATGCTTGGGGGCGCGCTCGTTCCACGACAGGTTGGACGTGAGCTGCCACTCCGACGCCACGCTCCACAGCGCACCCAGGGCATAACTGCCCGGGTTGAAGCTGCGTGTTGCGGGCGTGAAACGCGCCACGCCGGGCGTGCCGAAGGACTCGACCTGCACCGACTCCAGCCGCGCCCCGGCACTGAGCTTGCCCCAGGCGGTGGCCAGCTCCTCGTGCGTGAAGGCTGCGCCGCTGCGCGTGCGGCTGTAGGGCGCGTAGGCCTCCGTGCCGTCGGCCGAGAACTCGCTGTCCTCCAGCTGCAGACCGATCACACCGTCGAGCGCCCCCAGCCGGGCGTGGCGGGCCTGCAGGCGCAGATCGTTGCCCTGGGTCTTGAACAGGGTGCCGGGCACACCGGCGTTAAATTCGGTGTGCTGGTAGTCGTTGCGGCTGAACTGGGCCTTGACGCTCTGCAGCCACCCGCCCAGATCACGCAGTTCGCCTTCCAGGGCCAGGCGGCCGGAGCGCATGCGGATGTCCACCTCGTCCTCGGCCACCGAACCGTAGTGGGTGGTGTAGGTGGAGAGCGAGGCGCCCAGGTAACCCCGGTCGAAGAACAGCGTGCCCCCCAGCGCCCCACCCGTGCTCTCGCTGGCCGAGTTGCAGATACGGCGCGCCGTGCTCGTGACACCACCGCGCGTGCAGGACAGATCGATGGGCACGGCCACGTCCTCCGTCTTGCGCGACATGGCGTCGACGTGCAGGGTGTAACGATCGGTCCCCCCGTCCAGCAGCACCGTGCCGCCCCGCTCCCGGTTGCCGCTGACCAGGCCGGCGTCGATCTTGCCGGTCACGCCGCCGGCCGCGTCGAACAGGGGCTCGCGCTGGATGCGCCCGTCGATCACATTGACCACGCCACCCACGGCGCTGCCGCCGTACTGCAGCGCGCCCGGGCCGCGCAGCACTTCGACGCGTTCGATCAGCAGCGGGTCCAGCGTGACCGCGTGGTCGTAGCTCAGGCTGGACAGGTCTTCGCTGGCCCCGCCGTTGTTGAGGATGCGGATGCGGTCGCCATCCAGACCGCGGATCACGGGCCGGCTGGTATTGGGGCCGAAATAGGTGCTGCTCACGCCGGGCAGGCCGCTGAGGGTCTCGCCCAGGGTGGGCTGGCTGCGCAGCAGCAGCTCGGTGCCCGAGAGCTGTTCGGTCGGTGTGATCAGCTCGGTGGCGCCCAGCGGGTTGCCGGTCACCACCACGGGCGCCAGCATGGCGCCCTCCTGGGCCCAGGCACTGCAGGCCAGGAGCGTCAGCGTCGCCAGCGTGCTGCGGCGGAAAAAATCAGGGGTCTTGTGTTCGTGTTTCATCGTCGTCTCGTTGAATTCAACAGGAAGCACCGCGCGGCCTCAGGGCCGGTGCGGCGGATCAGCTACGTGGATTCAGCGGGACGTGGGGGGTGCGCGCGCCGCGAAGGCGGCGCAGAGGCGCGGCTGCAGGGCTTGCAGGACGACCCAGGCCGGCACCAGCGGCAGGGCCAGGGCCGGCGCCGCCAGCACCGGCAGCAGCGGGCCGCCCTGACCCAGCTGGTCATAGAGGCGGCACTCGCTCTCGTCACTGGCGGGGGCCAGCAGGTGGGACAGCAGATCCTGCGCGGGCTGGGCCTGCGCCAGGACGGCCGGGCTGTGGTGCGCCACATGGGCATGCAGCACACCGTGTGCCAGCCCCAGCAACTGGGCCCACAGCAGCGCCAGCACGAGCAGCACCACGCCCGGCAGGTGCCGGAGCGGGGGGCGATGCAGAGGACGGGCGCGTGACATGGGAAGAATGGGCAAGGCTGTGATTATTTCACCGCCACGGCGTCGGTGATGCGGTAGTACAGGCCGTAGGGATCGTCACGCAGCACGGCCAGGCGGCCCTGCACCACCAGAGGCTCCATGCCGTACCTGATGGGCGTCCTGCTCTTCACCTCGATCATGCTCTCGGGTCCGCCGGGCAGACAGAAGGAACAGGACAGCGGCACCGAACTCAGCAGAAAGTGCGTCTGTTTCTCGCCCGGCTCCAGCGGCATCATGAAACCCTGCACGCGCTGCGGTTTGCCGTCCAGCGCCAGGATGGGCGCCGGGAAAACCGGCAGCACGCGGTTTTTCTCGACCTTGGTCTTCACTTGGGTCAGGAAGGCCCAGGACAGCACGTCGGCACGCTCTTTCAGGGGCGCAAAGGGGCTGTCGGGGCTGTGCACACCGGCGCCACTGCCGCTGGGGATGCCGCCCTGGACGGGCGCATCCAGCTGGGCCTGGGCCAGCGTGGCAGCGAACAGGGCGATGACAGAAAGCAGGTAGCGCATGGTTTATCCCGAATTCAGCCATTGTCCCGCTTCTGTGCGGTAAGCGCCCAGCGCGGGCAAAAGGGCGGCCAGGGTCGCCACGGTCAGTGCCAGGGCCGGCACCCAGAGTTCCACGGTCAGCCAGAGCCAGCCCGTCATGGACAAGGATTGCTCCAGTGCCAGCAAATAACCTAGCAGGCCTGTCAAGAGGTGGCCCCCCAGCAGGCCCAGCACCGTGGCCAGACCGGCCAGCCAGAAGGCCTCGCACAGCAGCAGCGCGGCCAGGCGCTGCGGTGGCGCGCCCAGCATGCGCAGCAGGGCCAGGTCCGCGCTGCGCTCGCGCACGGCGCTCCACAGCGCGATGAACACGCTCAGCCCCGCGGTCAGCAGCAGCACCGCTGCAAAGCCGCGCAGCACGTCGGCGCCCACCCCCACCAAACGCAGCAATCGGGTGATTTCCAGCGCGGGGGCGGCGGCCTGCAGATTGGTGCGGGTGTTCACGTAACGCGGGAAAGTCGCCGCGGCCAGGGGGCTGCGGTAGCGCACCAGGGCCAGGGTGATCTCGCGCTTTTCATCTTCCTCTGCGGCGTCATGGTCCTCATGCTTGCCGTGCGCGACTTCGTGCACCTCCCACACCGATTCAGTGGCGGTGAGCAGCAGGCGATCGAGCACGCAGCCGCAAGGCGCCAGCACACCGACCACCTGGTAGGGATGGCTCACATGGCCGGGCGCATCGCCTCCGTCGACCAGGCCGTGCGCTCCCGCAAAAGCCTGGCCTGGCTGCAGGCCGGTCGCCTGCGCGGCCTGGTGGCCCAGCACCACCTCCATGGCCTGCTGCCAGAGCCGGCCCTGCGCGACCTGCGCGCCATAGAGCGCGGGGTAGTCCTGCGTGGTGCCGACGATGCGAAAGCCGCGGTAACTGTCGCCCAGGCTCAAGGGGATCAGCTGCGCCACGCGGGTGTCCCGGGCCAGGGCCTGCGCCTCGCGCAGCGGGATATTGCCCGGCGGCACATCGAGATGGAAGACACCGGCAAGGATGAGCTGCAGCGGGCTGCCCTTGGCGCCGATCACGGCGTCGATGCCGGCAAGATCCCTCTCGAAGGCCCGGTCCAGCTGCGCACGCGTCAGCAGCACCAGGGTGATGGCGGCCAGGCCCAGCGTGAGCAGCAGCAGATTGAGCACCGTGGCCAGGGGCCGGGCCCACAGATAGCGCCAGGAGAGGGCCAGGGTTTTCATGCGACAGCCTCCCGGGCCGCGTCCAGATCCAGCAGCTGCGCCTGCGGCACTGCCTGGACCACACGGGCATCGTGTGTGGCGATCACCAGCGTGGCGCCGCAGCGCTGTGCCGTGGCCTGCAGCAGGGCCAGGGCTTCACGCGCGGCCGCATCGTCCAGGCTGGCCGTGGGCTCGTCCGCCAGGATGACCTGGGGATGCAACAGCACGGCGCGCGCCAGCGCCACACGCTGCGCCTGCCCGCCCGAGAGCCGCTGCGGTCGCCGTGCCGCCAGCCCGGCCACACCGAGGGCCTGCAGGGCAGCGGCCATGGCAGGCGCATCGACCTTCAGGCCCGCCGCGAAATACACCAGTTCCAGGTTGCCGGCAACGGTGAGCGCCGGACTCAGGTGCAGCTTCTGCGGCAGGAAACCGATGTGGCGCGCGCGCCAGGCGTCCCCCTGCGGCGGCGTCAGGGCAGCCAGCCCCTGGCCGGCCACCTCGATCTCCCCCTGCGCGGGCCGCATCAGGCCGGCGGCCAGCGCCAGCCAGCTCGACTTGCCGCTGCCCGAGCGCCCGCGCAGCAGCAGCACGCCGCCCTGCGGCACCGTGGTGTCGGGAAATGTGAGCCGCCCGCCGCCCGGGTACTGGCAGGCCAGCCCCCGGCTGACGATCACGCGCCGGCCTCCGGCTTGAGCAGTTCCTTGAACTGCTTGCGGAACTTGGCCACCTTGGGGCCGACGACGAAGGAGCAGTAGCCCTGGTCCGGGTGCTGCTTGAAATAGTCCTGGTGGTAGGCCTCGGCCGGCCAGTAGTTGGCCAGCGGCAGCACCTCGGTGACGAGGGGCGCGCCGAAAGTGCCGGCCTGCGCCAGCTCGGCCATCAAGGCCCTGGCCTCGCGCTCCTGCTCGGGCGCCGTGAAATAGACGCCGCTGCGGTACTGCGTGCCCACGTCGTTGCCCTGGCGATTGAGCGTGGTCGGGTCATGGGTGGCAAAAAAGACGCCCAACAGCTGTCGCACACTGACCTGTGTTGGGTCGTAGACCAGACGCACCACCTCGTTGTGCCCGGTCTGCCCGCCGCAGACCTGCTCGTAGCTGGGCCGCTGCACATGGCCGTTGCTGTAGCCGCTTTCGACATCGATCACGCCGCGCACCCGGTCGAACACGGCCTCGGTGCACCAGAAACAGCCGCCGCCTAGGACGAGGATGGGATGGTCATGGGGCATGATGTAGTTCGCAGGTGGCAGGGGACTGCATCTTAATCAGGATGCCCCGACCCGCCCTTTACTCCGGCTTTACCGTTTCCGGACCGGCTTCTCACATCGGGCAGGCAGGATACGACTTGACGGCTCTGGGGCTGCCGGATTACATTAATAACCCGTCAGTCATTAGTAGCTGCTCAGGCCCTCGTGATCTCCAGACTTCTCACCGATACCTGCGCCAAGGTGCAGGCCAAACGCGAACGCCGCAAGGAAGCCCGCCCGGGCGAGTTGCTGGCCGCCGCGCTGGAACTCTTTGTCGAGAAGGGTTATGCCGCGACGCGCTCGGAGGAAGTGGCGCGCCGCGCCGGCGTCTCCAAGGGCACGCTTTTTCTCTACTTCGCCAGCAAAGAAGAGCTGTTCAAGGCCGTGGTGCGCGAGAACATCGCCGGGCGCTTTGCCGAATGGAACGCCGAGTTCGAGGTCTACCCGGGCAGCACGGCCGAGATGCTGCGCTACGCCATGATGATGTGGTGGGAACGCGTGGGCAACACCCCGGCGGCCGGCATCACCAAGCTCATGATGAGCGAGGCCAGCAACTTCCCCGAACTGGCCGCCTTCTACCAGCAGGAAGTCATCGAGCCCGGCCACGAGTTGATCCGCCGCATCCTGCAACGCGGCATAGACCGCGGCGAATTTCGCCCCATCGACACCGAGCTCGCCATCTACACGGTGCTGGCACCCATGATCTTCCTGATGTCCTGGAAGCACTCCTTTGGCGCCTGCGCCTGCCCTTCCACGATACTGCATCCCGAAAAATACCTCGAACTGCAGGTGCAGACTCTGCTGTACGGCCTGTGCGCGCCGGCCAGCAAGGGCACGCCCTTGGCCCAAGGAAAGTGAAGAAGATGAAACGCTGGATCAAATGGGGCCTGATGGGCCTGGTCGTCGCTCTGCTGGCCCTGGCCGTCCTGCGCGCCCTGGGCGCACGCAAGACCCAGCAGGCCGCGCTGGCCGAGCAGACCGCACGCGGCACGCAGACCGTGATCGAACTTGGTGCCGGTGACCTGCTGCCGCTGCAGATGCAGGACATGCTGCGCGGCCTGCCGGTCTCGGGCACGCTCAAGGCGGCCAACTCGGCTTTTGTGAAGGCGCGCGTGCCGGGCGAGTTGCAGGGCCTGCGCGTGCGCGAAGGGGACGCCGTCAAGGCCGGCCAGGTGATCGCGCGCATCGACCCCGCCGAATACGAGGCTCGCCTGCGCCAGGCCCGGTTGCAGGCCGACGCGGCCAAGGCGCAGATCGACATCGCGCAGCGCCAGTACGACAACAACAAGGCCCTGGTCGACCGGGGTTTCATCTCCAAGACCGCGCTGGACACCTCGCTGGCCAATCTGAACGCGGCCCGCGCCAGCTACGAGGC
This sequence comes from Burkholderiales bacterium, assembly GCA_028869035.1. GTDB lineage: Bacteria > Pseudomonadota > Gammaproteobacteria > Burkholderiales > Burkholderiaceae_C > Hylemonella. Next base: position 7,738 of record JAGWTL010000107.1, read on the forward strand.
CGCCGTGGCCGCCGCCGACGTGGCGCAAAAGAGCGCTGCCGACACCGTGCTGCGTGCGCCCATGGGCGGCCTGATCTCGCAGCGCCTGGCCCAGCCCGGCGAGCGCGTGGCGGTGGACACGCGCATCGTCGAGATCGTGGACCTCTCGCGCATGGAGATCGAGGCGGCGCTCAGCGCGGCCGACACGGTCGGCGTGCGCGTGGGCCAGCAGGCCCTGCTGCAGGTCGAAGGCTACGCGCAGGCGGTGCCGGCGCGCGTGGCCCGCATCAACCCCAGCACCCAGGCCGGCAGCCGCAGCGTGCTGGTCTACCTGCAGCTCAAGTCGGTGCCCGGCCTGCGCCAGGGCCTGTTTGTGCAGGGCACGCTGGGCACCGAAAAGCTCAAGGCCCTGGCCGTGCCGCTGCAGCTCGTGCGCACCGACAAGCCCCGGCCCTATGTGCAGGTGGTCGAGAACCAGCAGGTGCGCCACGCCAGCGTCAGCCTGGGCGCGCGCGGCCAGGCCAGTGGGCAGGACATGGTGGTCGTGAGCGGCCTGCCCGAAGGCAGCCTGGTGCTGGCCGGCACGGTCGGTCCGCTGCGCGAGGGCACGGCCGTGCGCAGCGCCGCCGCGGCGCCGGCTGCACAGGGTCGCTGAGGCATGTGGTTCACCCGCGTCAGCCTCAAGAACCCGGTCTTCGCCACCATGGTCATGCTGGCCTTTGTGGTGCTGGGCCTGTTCTCCTACCAGCGCCTGCAGGTCGACCAGTTTCCCAATGTGGACTTCCCCGTGGTGGTGGTCAGCACCGAATACCCGGGCGCCGCCCCCGAGATCGTCGAGAGCGAAGTCACCAAGAAGATCGAGGAAGGCGTCAACTCCATCGCCGGCATCAACGCGCTGACCTCGCGCAGCTACGAGAACCAGTCGGTGGTGATCATCGAGTTCCAGCTGCACATCGA
>JAGWTL010000436.1 GCA_028869035.1 Burkholderiales bacterium
CCCTGGGGCGTGGTGATGTACTTGGCGATGTCCAGGTGGCCCTGCTCGGTGCCGGCATTGGCCCGGTAGGAACTGGTGGACATGATGGCCAGGGGCTTCTCGAAGATGCGCGAGAGGATGTCGCCGGGGCGCATGCCGCCGCGCGCCAGGCACAGGATGGTGTCGAACGCCCAGTTCGACTGGTGGATCTTGATGGCCAGCTTCTCGACCAGGTTGTGGTACTCGCCGTAGCTCACGTACAGGTGCTTGCCGTCTTCCGTCAACATCCGGATGATCCTCTTTTGATAGCTATTGCTGGTTTTATGCGACGTAGGGGTGGCGCATCATGATCGTGTGATCGCGGTCCGGGCTGGTCGAGATGATGTGGATGGGCACACCGGTGACCTGCTCGATGCGCTGCAGGTACAGGCGCGCATTGATCGGCAGCTTGTCGTACTTCGTGACACCCACGGTGCTCTCGGTCCAGCCGGGCAGGGTTTCGTAGATGGGCTTGCAGCGCGCGATCTCGTCGGCGCCCATGGGCAGGATGTCGATGGTCTCGCCATCGAGCTCGTAGCCGGTGCACAGCTGCAACTCCTTCAAGCCGTCGAGCACGTCCAGCTTGGTCAGGCACATGCCGGTCAGGCCGTTGACCTGGGCCGAACGCTTGAGCAGCGCGGCGTCGAACCAGCCGCAGCGGCGCGAGCGGCCGGTGGTCACGCCCTTCTCGGCGCCCACGGTGCTCATGTGGTAACCCGGCGTACCGGGGGTTTCCCAGTCCAGCTCGGTGGGGAAGGGTCCGCCACCCACACGCGTGCAGTAGGCCTTGGTGATGCCCAGGATGTAGTGCAGCAGGCCCGGACCCACGCCGGCGCCGGCGGCGGCATTGCCGGCCACGCAGTTGCTGGAGGTGACATAGGGGTAGGTGCCGTGGTCCACGTCGAGCAGGGTGCCCTGCGCGCCTTCGAACAGCAGGTTGGCGCCGCTGCAGTTGGCGTCGTTGAGCTCGCGCGAGACGTCGGCCATCATGGGCCTGAGCAGCTCGGCATGGCGCATCGCTTCGGCATACACCGGATCGAACTGGACTTCGCCGTCCTTCATATAGGGCTTGAGCGCATCGCCGAAGCTGAACTTCTTCGAGCCCAGGAAGGTGCCCAGCACATGGTTGTGCAGGGCCAGCAGCTCGCGCAGCTTGGCGGCGAAGCGCTCGGGGTACTTGAGGTCCTGCACGCGCAGGGCGCGGCGGGCGATCTTGTCCTCGTAGGCCGGGCCGATGCCGCGGCCGGTGGTACCGATCTTCTCGGAGCCGCCCTGCTCGCGTGCGGCTTCACGCGCCACGTCCAGCGCCACGTGGAAAGGGAGGATCAGCGGGCAGGCTTCGCTGATGCGCAGGCGCGAACGCACCTCGACGCCGGCCTTCTCCAGGCCTTCGATTTCCTCGAAGAGCTTGGCTGCCGACAGCACCACGCCGTTGCCGATGTAGCACTTGACGCCGGGGCGCATGATGCCGCTGGGGATCAGGTGCAGCGCGGTCTTGACGCCGTTGATGACCAGCGTATGGCCGGCGTTGTGGCCGCCCTGGAAACGCACCACGCCCTGGGAGAACTCGGTGAGCCAGTCGACCAGCTTGCCCTTGCCTTCGTCGCCCCACTGGGTGCCCACGACGACGACGTTA
>JAGWTL010000108.1 GCA_028869035.1 Burkholderiales bacterium
GCCGACGACATGTTCAAGGCTGCGGGCTACCGCATCGGCCCGGGCGAGATCGAGAATTGCCTGGTCAAGCATGCGGCTGTGGCCAATGTGGCCGTGGTGCCCAAGCCCGACACTGAGCGCGGCGCGCTGGTCAAGGCCTATGTGGTGCTGACCCCCGAGGCACAGGCCGAGCGGGGCCAGGAACCCGCCGCGCGCGCGCAGTGGGAGGCGCGCCTGGTGACGGACCTGCAACGCCACGTCAAGGGCATGCTGGCGCCCTACGAATACCCGAAGGAGATCGAATTCATCGACGCCTTGCCCATGACCACCACCGGCAAGGTGCAGCGTCGCGTATTGCGCCTGCGCGAGCAGGAGCGCGCGCGGCAAGCGGGGATATTGAAGACTCCGTAAACTCCCGGTCTTTCTGTTGAGAGGGAAACAATGAAAAATGTCCGACTGGGCCAGAGCGATCTGCACGTCACCCCCATCTGCCTGGGCACCATGACCTTCGGCGAACAGGTGGACGAGGCCACCGCCCACCGCATCCTGGACCGTGCGCTGGAGCGCGGCATCAACTTCCTCGACACGGCCGAGATCTATTCCGTGCCTACCAAGCCCGAGACCTATAACGCGACCGAGAAGATCATCGGCAACTGGTATGCCAGCCGCCCCGGTGCTCGCCAGAAGATGCATCTGGCGACCAAGGTGGCCGGCCCCTCGCGCGGCATGGATTGGGTGCGCAAGGGCAGTCCCAACGTGACGCCGGCCGAGATGCTGGCCGCCTGCGACGACAGCTTGAAGCGCCTGAAGACCGACGTGATCGATCTTTACCAGATCCACTGGCCGCTACGCCACGTGCCCATGTTCGGTGCGATGTACTTCGACCCGGCCAAGGACGACCCCACGGTGACGTCTATCCACGAACAGCTGGAGGCCCTGGGCAAGCTGGTGAAAGCCGGCAAGGTGCGCGCCATCGGCCTCTCGAACGAGTCGCCCTATGGTGTGCACGAGTTCGTGAGCCTGGCCGAGCAGCACGGCCTGCCGCGTGTGGCCACGGTGCAGAACCCCTACTGCCTGGTGAACCGCACGGTCGAAAACGCGCTGGACGAAACCTTGCACCGCCTGGGCGTCTCGCTGCTGGCCTATTCGCCGCTGGGCTTCGGCCTGCTCACGGGCAAGTACGACGCCAGTGGTTTCCTCGGGACCGATGCGCCCAAGGACGGCCGTATCGCCAAGTTCGAGAGCGTGCGCAAGCAGCGCTGGGGCCGGGCCGAGGCGCTGGACGCCGCGCGTCGCTACAACGCGCTGGCGCGCGAACACGGCCTGACGCCCACGCAGATGGCCCTGGCCTTCTGCTACACCAAGTGGCAGGTGGCCAGTACCATCATCGGTGTGACTTCGGTGGCCCAGCTGGACGAGGACCTGGATGCCTGGGGTACGACGTTGAGCCCCGAGTTGCTCAAGGCCATCGACGCGATCCGCAAGGACATGCGCGACCCGGCAGTCTGAGCAAGCGCACGACGCAGTGCCGTTCGGGCTGAGCCTGTCGAAGCCCCGGCGAGCCCTTCGACAAGCTCAGGGCGAACGGATTCAGAAGGGAACCCTAATCTTACTGTGTCATAAAAGTAATTTTTTGCTTGCACTGCAGCAGCAAGGGCACTGCCAGAGGCGGGCGACCAGTTGATGGCTCAGGCTGAGTTGCAGCGTCGTGATGGAGTGCTCCACATGCGCGCTACGCGCGCAGGAGTGCCGCGGGCGATGTAATCCTTGGCAAGGGCAGGCACTTGGCGTGCGATGAATTTTTTTACCGCCGACTGGCTTATTGGCAATGAGGCGCTCGGTCATCAGGAACCCGTAGGCCGCGATGCTCAGACTGGCATGGTGGTGGAACCCGCGTCAGCCCCGCCCCTCGTAGTGCCCCAGCCCGAAGTCCTGCTTCAGACCCTGGTAGTCGCGCTCGATGCGCCAGCGCTGGTGGGTGGCGTTGACCAGTTCATTGAGCGGCGGGTCCTTGGGCAGCGTGGACAGGGCGTATTTGCTCGGCTCCGCCTCATGGGCGGGCCACTCGATGAGCAGCCACTGAAGCGGGCGTAAGCGCGCTTTGCCGGCATTGCCGCCGGCGTGCCGCACCCGTAGCGCTGCGAAACGCCCGCTGAGCGTCTCATTGGTGCCCTCTGAAGCGTTGCTCAATGAACTGGGACAACGCAGGCCGGGTCCACAGCGCATAGGGCATCTGCAGCTGGTCCGGCGTCTTGTCGGTGATGAGCTTGCGCACAGCGGCCTCCTGCGCCGCGTCCAGCAGCCGGCCGTCGCCGCTTTTGCGTCCGCAGGGGGCGTCACGCAAGGCCTTGGCGCCCTCCGCCTCGTGTCGCTTGCAGATATCGAACACGCCCGTGCGGCTCAACCCGGTCTGCGCCGCGATTTCGTCGTAGGTCCGGCCCGCCTTGCGAAGTCGGATGACTTGCACGCGCCGCTCATGCCGCGCATCGCGCGACAGCTTTCTCATGTCGGTTGCTTCCATCACCCATACACCCCCTGCAAAAACCACGCCGGCTCCCCCGCACTACGCCGCCGGTACACCCACAGCAGGCCCGCCTGCGGGCTGCGGGCGACGTAGTAGTCGCGCAGGGCCAGTTCCGCGCCCTCGGCTTCTGCGCTCGATAAGAGACTCCACCAGCCGGACTCCAGGCGCTCGGGGCCGGCCAGCATGACGAGCGGGCCCTGGTAGAGCGGGCGCTCGCCCTGCACGGCCAGGCGCACCGGCTCGCGCAGAATCCAGGGCGGGTGCAGTTGCAGGTGTTGGGGCGGCGCGGGTGCCTTGCTGTTCACCGCGCCCTCGCCCGCCGGTGCCCAGGCCTGCATGTGCTGGGGCCGGTGGTCGGCCAGCAGCTGGCCGCGCAGCACGCGGTCTGCGCCCAGGCGCACGGACAGGCGTTCGATGAGTTGTTGCAGCGGCTCGCCCTCTCGCACCTCTTCAGGCAGCAGGCTGGCGCTGGCGGTTTCCAGGGCATCGGTCTCGGTGGCGTCCAGACGGATGGCCAGGACGGGCGCGGGCAGGGTGATGCGCGCCAAGTGTTCGCCCAGCAGGCGGGCCAGGTGGGTGATGTCGCGCGTGGCCTCGGCAGTGCGCACGGGCAGTTGCCCGTGGCTCAGCTCACCACGGCGTACGAGGTCGTGCTCCCAGTGCAGGGTGATGGCCAGTACGCCGCGCTGCCGTGCCAACAGCCAGCTGGCCAATTGCCCCAGCAGGCGTCGCACGCCGAAGAGCATGCTCTCGGCCACTTCGATGCGGTCATGGAATTCGAGCCGCGCGCCGAAGGCTTCAGGCAACGCTATCCACTCAAAGGCCTCTGGCCGCTGGGCGTAGGCGCGGTCCAGCGCCTCCAGCAGTGCGGCGCCGAAACGGCGCGAGAGACCCCCGCGCGGCAGCGCGCGCGCATCACCCAGGGTGCGGCAACCCAGGCGCGCGAGCACGCCCTCATGTGCACGCGCGGCGCTGAGCAGCGTGAGGGGCAGCGCGTCGAGCGTGGCACTGAGGCGGCGCGCGGTGCAGGACACGGCAGGAACAGGCGCACCTTCACCCAACGGCGGCAGTGTGCGCAGCAGGGCCAGCGCAGCGAGTGCCGTGGGCGCGACAGCCAGGCCGGTGCCGCCGGCTAGGGGCAGTTCATCGCGCAGGCGTTGCAACAATACGCGCTGGCCTCCGAAGAGACGCAAGCTGGCCCCGGCCTCCAGCAGCACTGCCTCTTCCAGCAAGCAAACCCGGGGGCTGAACTGCAAGCCCCACCAGGCGAGGGCTTGTTGTTCAGGCGGGGCCGGCGGGGGCTCATGCGCTCTGGAGCTGGCGTCGAGCGGGGCGTGTGGGCGCAGGGCGATCCACAGCATGGCCGGGGTCCTTGAGGGGCCGTCGCTTGCGCAGCGCGGCCATCACAGGCAGGGGCGCGGCGAGCGTGAGAGGGCGGTCGGTGACGGGGCCGCGGCGTTTGAACAACTCAATGTTCAGGCCTTGTTCTTCCGCTGCGGTGCGCAGCGTGAGGCGCAGCGGCGCGGGGGAAGACTCGTGCCGCACGGCTTCGGGCCGAAAGACGAACACCAGCGCTTGCGTGACGATGCTGGCCAGCTGCAGGCGGCGCAGCTGCTCAGGTCGGGCCTGCGGCAGCCAGGCCAGCAACGCGCCGAGATCACGACAACGCAAGACCTGCTCGGCGGCCCAGAGGCGCTCGGCAGGGGTACGCGCGTCGATGCGCAGCAGCTTTGCGGCGGGGATGCCCGCGGCCGCGAGCGCGGGCAGGTGCGGCAGCAGCGGTGCGCCGATAAGTACGAGCGGTCCGTGCGCCACGGCGGCTTTGAGCGCGGGCAGCAGCAGGCGCCATTCGTGTTGGCCGCTTCGCACCTGCAGCACTTCCGTCAATTGCCCCAGGGGCCAGCCGCCACCGGGCAACTCGGCGTCCAGCTCGGCATGGCCGCTGGCGAGCACGGCCTGTGACGCTTGCTGCAGTTGGTCCGCGCGCCAGACGCCTGCGAGTTCGTCGGGCGAGCGTACGGGGTGCACAAGGCGGAGCGCGGCAGACATGGGGTCTCTCAAAGCACGATCAAAGCGACATCAGGTCGGCTCGAACCCGAGAGCAGTGGGCGGCAGAGGATCTTGTAGCCGTCGGCATCGAAACCGGCGGCGATCTGGTCCAGCGTGCGGGCGGCGGCCAGCGTGTCTGCGCTGCCGAGGTAACACCAGTTGCGGATGACGTGGATCTGTTCCAGCCCCTCCTCGTCGCGCTCGCACAGGCCGATGGCACCGGCGTGCGGCCAGCAGGCCACGCGCAAGCTCTCCAGGGCCTGCCGCAGGCGCTCTTGATGCGCGGCCAAAGTTTCGTCACCACGGCAGACGCCGGCACACTGGTGCAGCGCCGCGCGAAAGCAGGCGCGGCCCGGGGCCAGGCGCTCCAGGTCCAGCGCGCCGTAGCAGAGCTTGTGCAGATCGGCCAGGTCGCGCAGGCCGTCGAGCGCGGCGTGGCGGCTGCCGTAGAGGCCAAAGAGATCGGGCGTGGTGGCGAAGTTGTGCATGCGTGCGTCCACCACCTCGGGGCGGCCTGCGGCGTCCAGGCGCAGCGCACAGAGCTGGCGGCTGCGGCGCAGCTTCTGGTTGTAAAGCGGTTGCTGCTGCTTGATGAGGCTGGCCTCGAGCAGCAGTGCGCCGACTTCGCCGGCGGTGCGCCGGTGCGTGATGAGGCGGGTCTGGCGCAGCAGGCGCGCTTCGTCCGGGTTGCGCAGGTGCGAGAGCACGCGCGCGCGCAGGTTCACGCTCTTGCCGATGTACAGCGGCAGCGCATCCCCCGACTCGCCGTGGAAGGTGTAGACGCCGGGCAGGTGCGGCAGGGCCTCCACGCTCTCGCGCAGGTGCTCGGGGTATTCGTAGATGCGGGCTTCGTCGAACTCGGGCCGGCGGCGGGCGGGGATGTGCATGGCGGTGGGCGCTACACGCGTGGGGGTTCGGTATCGATCGGGGGGGTAATGGGCAGCTTGGGAACACTGTTCGAGCATCTTGCCACAATACTGTATTTAAAATCAGTATACCGCCGCAAGCCTTACTGCGCATGGTTCTCAATCACATTCCTCAAAACCACGCGCTTGCAAGCAGCCCGTATTGCGCGACAATGCGGCCTGTCTCCCATAACAAGGAAAAGGAAGGCCCATGAAAGGCGACCCGCAAGCCATTGCCCACCTGCAGGCCCAGCTCAAGAACGAGTTGACCGCCATCAACCAGTACTTCGTGCACTACCGCATGCTCAAGCACTGGGGCCTGGACAAGCTGGCCAAGAAGGAATACGAGGAGTCGATCGGCGAGATGAAACACGCCGACAAGCTCATGGACCGCATCTTCACGCTGGACGGCCTGCCCAATCTGCAGGATCTGGGCAAGCTGAACATCGGCGAGAACGTGCCCGAGATCCTGCGCAGCGATCTGGCCCTGGAAACGGGCGCGCAGGCCACCATCAAGGACGGCATCGCCCACTGCGAGAAAGTGCGCGACTATGTCTCGCGCGACCTGCTGCAGGAGATCCTGGACGACACCGAGGAGCACATCGACTTCCTCGAAACCCAGATCGAACTGCTCGACAAGGTGGGCCCGCAGAACTACCTGCAAAGCCAGATGGGCGAGATATCCTGAAGCGGGAGCGCTCCAAAGCAAAAGGGCTACGCAGTGCGTAGCCCTTTTTCATGTGGGAGGGGGGATGAGGCCGGATCAGGCGGCGACCAGTTCGATGGTGCGGCCGACACCCAGCTCCTGGCTCAGGTGGGCGATCTTGGGGCCGCCGCTGCGGCATTCGGACCAGAGGGCGCGGGCACAGCCTTCGCACTTGCCGCACTGGGTGGCCACGCCGAGTTCGAGCTGGATCTCGTCGAAGTCGGCGCCGCCACGGGCAGCACGCTCGATGGTTTTGTCGGAGACTCGGTGGCAGACGCAAACAATCATGGCAGGGATGAGTGGGCAGCGGATATTGCACACGAATGATAATGGTTCGTAATACATAAGCAAGCTTTTTCTGCTTCACCCCTGTCCGCTCCCGGGCCATTCCAGCTGGTCAAAACCTCAGGAACTTTGGGCTTAGCACTCAATCACAGAGAGTGCTAATATAGAAACATGATGCTGAAAGGAGTTCTGGCATGACCGCTGTCTCTGCAGTTCCCGCCTCGGCCCTGGCCGTCGCCAATCCCTGGGCGCTGGTGCCCCCGCTGGGCAATCTGGACGCCTATATCTCGGCCGCCAACCGCCTGCCCATGCTCACCCTGGAAGAAGAGCAGGAGTTCGCGCGCAAATTCCGCGACCACAACGACCTTGAGGCTGCCGGTAAGTTGGTGCTCTCTCACTTGCGCCTGGTGGTCTCCGTTTCGCGCCAGTACCTGGGCTACGGCCTGCCCCACGGCGACCTGATCCAGGAAGGCAATGTGGGCCTGATGAAGGCCGTCAAGCGCTTCGACCCTGACCAGGGCGTGCGCCTGGTCAGCTACGCACTGCACTGGATCAAGGCCGAAATCCACGAGTACATCCTGAAGAACTGGCGCATGGTCAAGGTCGCCACGACCAAGGCCCAGCGCAAGCTGTTCTTCAACCTGCGCTCCAAGAAGCAGGGTTACAAGGCCGATGCCGCCGCTGCGGACGCCGCCACCCACCGCGAAACCCTGAGCGAGCACGAGATCGATCTGATGGCGCGCGAGCTCAACGTGAAGCGCGAAGAGGTCATCGAGATGGAAACCCGCCTGTCGGGCGGTGACGTCATGCTGGACCCGGGCCCGGGCGAAGACGGTGAGGACAGCTTCGGCCCAATCGCCTACCTGGCCGATGCCAACCACGAGCCCGCGGCCATGATCGAGGCTCGCCAGCGCGACCATCTGGCCAGCGACGGCATCGCTGCCGCCCTGGACACGCTGGACGCGCGCAGCCGGCGCATCGTGGAAGAGCGCTGGCTCAAGGTCAACGACGACAGCTCGGGCGGCATGACGCTGCACGAACTGGCCGCCGAGTACGGCGTGAGCGCCGAGCGCATCCGCCAGATCGAAGTGGCCGCCATGAAAAAGATGAAGACGGCACTGGCAGAATACGCCTGACTTTCATCACAGGCCAACAGGCCCCGGATTCGAGAGAGTCCGGGGCCTTTTCCTTTTCACTGGAGACAAGAATGCAACCGACCCCCTCCCCCTTGCGTCGCGCCCTGCTGGCGCTGGGCCTGCTCACGCTGGCCGCCGGTGCCCAGGCACAGCCGCAGGCTGCCTGGCCCAGCAAGCCGCTGAAGATCATGGTCGGCTTCCCGGCCGGCACCTCGCCCGATCTGGTGGCGCGCACCTTGGCCGAGCCACTGAGCAAGGCGCTGGGCCAGCCGGTCATCGTGGAAAACAGGCCGGGTGCGGGTGGCAATATCGCGGCCGACCAGGTGGCCAAGGCCACCGATGGCCACACCATCGGTGTGATGATCAACGGCAACCTGACCATCGCCAAGCTGCTCAACCCCAAGACACCCTATGACCCGGCCAGGGACCTGGCCCCCATCAGCCTGATCGGTACTGCGCCGCTGGTGCTGGCCGCGCCGGTCGAGGCCCCGGGCAAGACCACCGCCGAGTTCCTGGCCGCCGCGCGCAACAGCGGTGACAAGTGGAGCTACGGCTCACCCGGCGTGGGCACCGTGGGCCACATCGGCATGGAACTGCTCAAGGCGCGCGTGGACATGGCGCCGGTGCATGTGCCCTACCCCGGCTACCCGCAGGTGGTGACCGCCATGCTGGGCGGACAGATCCAGCTCTCCATGCTGCCGCCCGGCCTGGCCCTGGCGCAGGCACGCGCCGGCAAGGTCCGCGTGCTGGGCGTCACCTCGGCCGGTCGCAGCACGCTGGCGCCGGAAATCCCCAGCTTGTCCGAAGCCGGTGTGAAGAACTTCCAGCTCGAGATCTGGAACGCCGTGGCCGGCCCGGCCTCCATGCCCAAGCCGGTGATCGCGAAGCTGTCTGCGCTGCTGAGCGAGATCGCGCGCAGCCCCGAGGTGCGGCAGCGCCTGTTCCAGCAGGGCTGGCAGGTGGTGGGCGGCAGCTCGGAGGCGCTGGCGCTGCGCATCAAGGCCGACACGGCCACGCTGGGCCAGATCATCCGCGAGCGCAACATCAA
>JAGWTL010000109.1 GCA_028869035.1 Burkholderiales bacterium
ACCCTGCACAACCGCATCAACGAGCTGGGCGTGGCCGAGCCGGTGATCCAGCAGCAGGGCCTGGACCGCATCGTCGTGCAGCTGCCCGGCGTGCAGGACACGGCCAAGGCCAAGGACATCCTGGGCCGTACCGCCACGCTGGAAGTGCGCATGGTGGACGAAAGCGTCGAAGGCCGCTCGGCCGAAGCCGGTTCCGGCCCGGTGCCCTTCGGCGCCGAGCGCTACCCGGACCGCAACGGTCAGGCCGTCATCGTCAGGAAGCAGGTCGTGCTGACCGGCGACAGCCTGACCGACGCCCAGCCCGGTTTCGACAGCCAGACCCAGGAGCCCACCGTCAACCTCTCGCTGGACGCCAAGGGCTCGCGCATCTTCAAGGACGTGACGCGCGAGAACGTGGGCAAGCGCATGGCCATCATCCTGTTCGAGAAGGGCAAGGGGGAGGTGGTCACGGCGCCGGTGATCCGCAGCGAAATCGGCGGCGGCCGCGTGCAGATATCGGGTCGCATGAGCTCGGTGGAGGCGGCCGACACGGCCCTGCTGCTGCGTGCCGGCGCGCTGGCCGCGCCCATGGAGATCATCGAGGAGCGCACCATCGGCCCCAGCCTGGGGGCAGAGAACATCAGCAAGGGTTTCGCCAGCGTGACCTGGGGTTTCCTGGCCGTGACGGCCTTCATGTGTGTCTATTACATGCTGTTCGGCGTAATTTCCAGCGTGGCGCTGGCCGTCAACCTGCTGCTGCTGGTGGCGGTGCTGTCCATGCTGCAGGCCACGCTGACCCTGCCAGGTATGGCGGCCATGGCCCTGGTGCTGGGCATGGCCATCGACGCCAATGTGCTGATCAACGAGCGGGTGCGTGAAGAGCTTCGAGGCGGCGCCTCGCCGCAAGCTGCCATCCTGACCGGTTATGACCGCGCCTGGGCCACCATCCTGGACTCCAACGTCACCACCCTGATCGCCGGCCTGGCCCTGCTGGCCTTCGGTTCCGGCCCGGTGCGGGGGTTCGCCGTGGTGCACTGCCTGGGCATCCTGACCAGCATGTTCTCGGCGGTTTTCTTCTCGCGCGGACTGGTGAATTTGTGGTACGGTAGCCGTAAAAAGCTCAAGACCGTCTCTATCGGCACGGTCTGGCGCTCGGACGCTCAGGCGCCGGCCAAAATGGATTGAGGGAAGAAGAACATGGAGTTTTTTAAGATCCGGCGCGACATTCCGTTCATGCGGCACGCGCTGGTGCTCAACGCCATCTCGGTCGTCACCTTTCTGGCGGCCGTCTTCTTTCTCTTTTCCCGCGGGCTGCACCTGTCGGTGGAGTTCACCGGCGGCACGCTGATGGAGGTCAGCTACTCCCAGCCGGCCGACCTGGAGGCGGTGCGCGGGGGTATCGCCAAGCTGGGCTACGCCGATGTCCAGGTCCAGAATTTCGGCACCGCGCGCGACGTCCTGATCCGCATGCCGGCGGCCAAGGGGGTCAGCTCCGGCCAGCAGAGCGAGCAGGTCATGGCCACGCTCAAGGCGGCCGATGCCGGCGCCACCCTGCGCCGCAGCGAGTTCGTCGGCCCCCAGGTCGGCGACGAACTGGCGCTGGACGGACTCAAGGCCCTGGCCTTCGTGGTGGTGGGCATCATGGTCTATCTGGCGGTGCGCTTCGAGTGGAAGTTCGCCGTGGCGGCCATCATCGCCAACCTGCATGACGTGGTCATCATCCTGGGTTTCTTCGCTTTCTTCCAGTGGGAGTTTTCCCTGCCGGTGCTGGCGGCCGTGCTGGCCGTGCTGGGTTATTCGGTCAACGAGTCGGTTGTGATCTTTGACCGCATCCGCGAAAACTTCCGGCGCCTGCGCAAGCTGGACACGGTGGGCATCATCGACAACGCCATCACCTCGACCATCAGCCGCACCATCATCACGCACGGTTCCACGCAGCTCATGGTGTTGTCCATGCTGCTGTTCGGCGGCCCCACGCTGCACTACTTTGCGCTGGCGCTGACCATCGGCATCCTGTTCGGCATCTACTCCTCGGTGTTCGTCGCTGCCGCCATTGCCATGTGGCTGGGCGTCAAGCGTGAAGACCTGATCAAGGGTGGCGGCGCCAAGCGGGAAACCGATCCCAACGATCCGAACTCGGGCGCCGTCGTCTGAACCAGGGCAGGACTACCATGGCGACCCAGCTCTCCTATATGCAGCGCATGCAGCTGGCGGAGAAGGTGCGCCAGCGTTTTCTCGGTGATGCCGAGAAGATCCTGTTCGATCTGGGCGGGACGATCCAGGACCGGCTGACCGCACTGCTCAATGAAAAGGGCACGACCCGGGACATGCAGAACCGGCGCGATGCCTGGATGCTGTTCCAGAAGCAGCGCGGCCCCTGGATCGACGGCACCATGAAGATCTGGCAGGCGTCGCTCAAGTCTCCGGCCACCAAAAAATCCGGGAAAAAAGAAGAGCTCTCGCTCGAGGGCGATGGCGGCCTGTCCCTGGTGGGCACCGATGCGGTCGAGAACAAGATCCTGGCTTCCCGCCTGGTGCTGGCCGTGGTGGAAAAGATGGGCGGCGATCTCGACGATCTGCGTGTGCGCGTCAGGACGCTGGAGAACCGTGACGATCTCGAGGGGCACGACATCCTGCGGCCCGAAGTCCTGATCCTGCTCATGGTCGAGCAGTGGACCACCATCGGCATGACACGCGAGTCCTGGCCCATGGTCAACGACGTCGTGCAGAAAAGTCTGATCGAGAAACTGAAGACGGCCTATGCCAATGCCAATGAATTCCTGATCCAGCAGGGTGTCATGCCGACCATCGACCTGAAGGATCGCGTCAAGCGGGCCGCGGTCGGCCGTCGTGCACTTGGGGCTTCGGGCGCGCCGGCCCCCGACTCCCAGCAGCCCGACTCGCAGCTCCCTGGCGATACGGGGGGTGACCCTTCCTGGGCCGCTTCGAGCGGGGCTTACGGGCAGGCCTCTGCTTACCCGGCTCAGCGGCCGGTGTCGGCACCGGCGCCGTTGGGAGGCGGCATGCCGGTGGCTCGCGCGCCCGCGGGTATGCAGCCACCGGCCTATCCTGGGCAGCCGTCGCCCGGTCGCGTGCCAGCCGGTGCCGGTGCTGCACCCGCTTACCCGGGCCAGCCTGCCATGCCGCCGGGGCAGGCCCCAGGGTCGGCCGGGCGCAGTGCGGGCCATTTGTTTGGCGGCCGCCTGGGCTGGGACGACGCCGGTGGTCCCGTCACCCCCAGCTGGCCGGCCTCGGTGCCGTCGCATGGCGCTGGCGGCGTACAGCCGCCGCCCTCCGCGTTCGGGCAGACCCCGGCGCAGATGCATCAGGCCCTGGCGGGGCAGGGCACGCCGTCCCATTTCGGCGGCGCGCATGAAGAGACGCGTTTGATGACGCAGACCACGCCGCTGGCGCGTACGCGCAGCCGTGCCCAGGGCATGTTCGGTCAGCTCAAGCGCCTGCTGGTGGGCCAGGGCGGTGGTGATTTCAGCGCGACCTCGGCGCAGCCACCTTCGCCGGCGCTGGCAGCGGCCATGGCGGAACGTCCGCAGTATTACGATAGTGGCGGCGGCGGAACCGGCACGGTCTATGAAGATTTCGGCCCGGCCGCTGTGGTCAAGGTGGCCGAGAAGCTGCGCGAGAAGACCGACGAGCTCAAGAAGAAGGCCGAGACCAAAAGCGAGAAGGCCATCATCGAGATGGTGGCGCTCATGTTCCAGGCCATCCTGGCCGAGGAGCGCATCCCCACGACGATCCGGGTCTGGTTTGCCCGGCTGCAGATGCCGGTGTTGCGCGTGGCGCTGGCCGAGCCCGAGTTCTTCGGCACGCTGAACCACCCGGCGCGCCAGCTGATCGACCGCATGGGCTCCTGCGTCATGGGTTTCGAAGCGAGCAGCATCACAGGCGGTGCGCTCGAAACCGAGATCAAGCGCATCGTGCAGGTCATCGAGCAATATCCCGAGACCGGCAAGCGCGTGTTCCAGATCGTCTACGACGAGTTCCAGAAATTCCTGGCCAAGTACCTGACGGGCAAGGAAAAGACGCAGAAGGTGGTGAGCGTCGCGCAGCAGGTCGAGCAGAAGGAAACACTGGCGATCCAGTACACCATCGAGCTGCGCAACATGCTCAAGGACATTCCGGTGCACGACGAGATCCGCACCTTCCTGTTCAAGGTCTGGGCCGAGGTGCTGGCGGTGTCGGCCGTGCGCAAGGGCTCCAAGGACGCCGAGACTGTGGCGCTCAAAAAGGCGGCGGCCGACCTGGTCTGGTCGGCCAGTGCCAAACCCAATCGCAATGATCGCGCCCGTGTCATCCAGGACCTGCCGCAACTGCTGCAGCGCCTGCGCTCGGGCATGAGCCTGCTGGGCATGGCGCAGGCTGACCAGGACGCCCACATCAAGATCGTCAGCGACACCATGGCCGACGCCTTCATGTCCAAGACGCAAGCCATCCCGCAGGCCCAGATCGACGCCATGACACAGCGCCTGGCCAATCTGGAAGACTTTGTCAGCGAGGATGGCCTGGGCGATCTGCCGCTGGATGCCGAAAGCATCGAGATGATGCTGGGCATCGACGCGTCCACCATCGACGTGGTCACCAACGGCGGCTCCAAGCCGACCCCCGCCATGGTGGCCTGGGCGCAGGAGCTGCAACTGGGCTCCTGGTTCACGCTGGACCACAATGGCAAGGTCAGCCAGGTGCAGTTCGTCTGGCGCAGCGACCGCAAGCACCTGAACCTCTTCGCCTCCAGCGATGGCCACAGCTACCTGATCCAGGCAGGTCGCCTCGCGGCTTATCTGCAGGCCGGCCTGCTGCTGCCGCAGGAAGAGGAAACGCTGACCGTGCGTGCCACGCGCGAGGCACTCACAAGGCTGGAAGCCAATCCGGAGCGCCTGGTCGCTTGAAGCAAAAAGGCCCCGGTGTGGGGCCTTTGCGTTTTGGGCCGGGGCGCTGCAACGCCCGCTCCCGGTATCAGTGGGCGATGCGCTCCGCGCTGTCATCGTAGAGTTCGTCGAGCACCAGGGTGTCGGGCTCCTCGCCAAAACTCCAGTACACCATCAGAATGATGATCTTCAGGTCGTCCAGCGCGATCGGTTCACCCGGTACGGCCATGGCGCGGTCGAGGACGACTTCGCGCAGCGGCGGCGGCAAAACCTCGGCCGATTCGAGAAAACTGATGAAACCCAGGCATTCGGCGCCCAGATGGTTCTGCTCGGCCACCGAGTACACGCGCATGCTGTCAGGCGACTGGATACGGGACAGGCTGGCGTCAGGCTGGGGAGGCGGCGGGGCCGTGTCAAGCCAGAGCGTGCTCTGGGCCGCGAGGTTCAGGCCGTCGAGCCAGAGCAGCGCGTCGCGGATCTCGTCGGCATCGAAGCCGATGGCGTTGAGCTTGCGCTCGAGTTGCGGCAGTTCGGGGCAAGCATCGCCGCGCCAGTAGTTTTCGTACACATACACAAGCACTTCGAACATGGCTTCAATATAGCGCAGAAAGCGCCCGGGGCCAGCGGGAAATGACCGGTGTTGTCGGCGCTGTTGCGCTTCAGGCACGCACCAGCCGTTGCAGCAGGCCACCGGGCAGGCGAGCCACATGCCCCTCGATCTCGAGGGTCATCAGGCGGGCCTGCAAGGGGGCAATGGCCAGGCCGGTACGTGCCTGCAGGGCGTCCAGACTGACCGGGTCCAGCCCCAGGGCTTGCAGCACGTCATCGTCGTCCTCGCGGGCGTCGACCGCATCCCTTGCGGGCAGGCCGGGGCTGGCGGCGCCCGGCATCTCTTCCAGCACGTCCTGCGCCGATTCGACCAGCTTGGCGCCCTGGCGGATCAGGGCGTGGCAGCCGCGTGATTGTGTGGCATGGATGGAGCCCGGGATGGCGAAGACGTCCTTGCCCTGCTCAGCGGCCAGGCGCGCTGTGATCAGCGAACCCGACTTCAGGGCCGCCTCCACCACCAGGGTGGCGCTGGAGAGCCCGGCGATCAGGCGGTTGCGGCGCGGGAAGTTGGCCGCCAAGGGTGGCATGCCCAGCGGGTACTCGCTGACGATCAAGCCCTGCTCGCTGATGCGGTGCGCCAGCGCATGGTGGCTCTTGGGGTAGACCCGGTCCAGGCCGGTGCCCACCACGGCCACGGTGGCCAATCGATCCGGTGCCTGGGCGTGCCCGGCGAGCGCACCTTCATGGGCCGCGCCATCGATCCCCAGGGCCAGCCCGGAGACGATGCTCAGGCCCGCCTGGCTCAGGGCCTGCGCAAACTGCTGCGCATTCAGGGCCCCCTGCGGGGTCGGGTTGCGGCTGCCGACCATGGCCAGGCTGCGTCCCGCGTCGAAGGGCAGATCAAGTCGTCCAGCCAGGTAGAGCAGCAAGGGCGGGTCTTCGATATCGAGCAGAGTGACCGGGTAGCGCGGGTCACCCAGGGGCACGATGGCGCGCTGCTGCGGCGCCTCCTGCAGCCAGGTCCAGCTACGGTCCAGCAGTTCGGCCAGGCCATCGGGTTTTTCTTGCAGGGCTTGCGTCTGCTTGGGACTGAGCAACTGCCGCAGCGCCGCCGGGCTTTGCTCAAAGATGGCCATGGGCAGGCCGAAGGCAGCCAGCAGGCTGCGCGCGCTTTCGTTGCCGATGCCAGGGGCGAGTGTCAGCCGCAACCAGGCGCCCAGTTCATCGCGCTCCATGGCGTCGTGCGCCGCTGCGTGTGCTTACTGCGGAGTAGCCAGGCGATCGCCGACACGCACGCTGTCGGTGATGTCCAGGATCAGGCCGTAGGACAGTTTTTCGTAGGTGCGAAACACCATCATCAGGCCGTTGCGCTCGTTGGGCAGCTTGATCAGCGGCCGCGACGGATCGGTCTTGTCGGTGAGTTGCCGGCCGTCCTTGAGGATGGCCAGGACATGGCCGCTCTCGATGCCGTCGCGACGGCCGCGGTTGATGACCACGACCTGGTTCTGCGAGGCATTGGCCACGGCGTTGTTGCCGTAGATCGAGACGATGCGCCCGTTGACGGCGCTGGCCGGAGCGCGGGGCACAAAGCTCAGGAATTCGCGCTCGGGCTCGGGCACCATGCGGTCGCCGACCAGCATTTCGCTCTTGGCCGATACGATGTCGATGGTGGCTGGCACCAGGGCGGTGTTGACCTTGCCATCGACCGAGGCCAGTTCGGTGCTGCCCTCGCTGCGCACCAGCGCGGCCTTGCCCAGGAACTCGGCCTCGTAACCCAGTACCTCGCCGTTATCTGGATCCTTCAGGGGCTTGGCGTTGCGGAAAATGCGGTATTGCTTGATCTTCTGCTGGTCGTCCAGCAGGGGGGCGCTGGCCGGGCCGCGCGCGTAGACGCGATCACCCCGGCCGATGATGACGCGGTTTTCTCCGGCGGCCACGATGCGCGGCGCGGACTGGAGTTCGTTTTCCTCGACGATCAGGGGTTCGGCCAGGAAGGCCTCGATATCGCGGGTCTGCAGCGTGGTCAGGGGGCTGCGGGCCACTTCGGAACGGATACGCGGCGAAAGGCGAACGGTTTCGATGCCGCTGGCGCCGTCACGGCCACCGCTGACAGCGGCAGGGGCTCCCTCTGCACCGGCAACGACTGCGGCGGGGGCCGCTTCGGTGCCGGGTGCGGTGCCGCTCAGCCGGGCACGGCCGTCGCGCTTGTCCAGGTACAGGGTCTGGCCCGGATAGATCAGGTGCGGGTTGAGGATTTCCTCCAGGTTCATGCCCCAGAGTTCGGGCCAGCGCCAGGGACTGCGCAGGTACATCTTGGAGATTGCCCACAGGGTGTCACCGGATCTGATGGTGTAGGTGTCGGGCGCGTCGGGGGCCAGTTCGGACAGCGGCACGCCGGCCTGGGACACCTTCTGGGCGGTGGCGCTCTGCTCGGCGCTGATCGGGAGGTTGGGGAATTTCTGGCTCCAGACCGGCAGGCTCAGCAGGCCCAGGGCCACGATCATGGAAACTTGGGTACGGAACCCCATCCTGCTTTTCGTCATGTCTTGCTGTTTCACGTTGCCCCCGGCTAGCTCCGGACGCGGGCTAGCCGCCCGCTGTCCCCGGAAAACTTAACAAATCACGCACGATTCTGCGCCCAAGCCCTTGATTGGGCAATGTTTTCTGTACTTTGTTGCAAACTCGTTAGCCAAAAGTAGCGAAAATAACGACATTGACGAGGTTTTATGGCGTTGCTTCCCATTCTTTGTTTTCCCGATCCCCGCCTGCACACGGTGGCCAAGCCCGTGCAGGCCGTGGATGCGCGCATCAAGCAATTGATTGCCGACATGTTTGAAACCATGCACGAGGCCCATGGCATCGGCTTGGCCGCGACCCAGGTCGACGTGCACGAGCGCCTGATCGTGATCGATGTTTCCGAGGGGCGCGACCAGCCCCTGGTGCTGATCAACCCCGAGATCGTCTGGGCCAGCCCGGAGATGAAAGTCAACGATGAAGGCTGCCTTTCCGTGCCCGGCATTTACGATGGCGTCGAGCGCCACGAGCGGGTGCACGTGCGCGCGCTCGATGGGGAAGGCAAGGAGTGCGTGATCGAGGCAGAGGGCCTGCTCGCCGTCTGCGTCCAGCACGAGATGGACCATCTGCTGGGCAAGGTCTTCGTGGAATACCTGTCGCCGCTCAAGCGCAATCGCATCAAGACCAAGATGCTCAA
>JAGWTL010000110.1 GCA_028869035.1 Burkholderiales bacterium
GCGGTCGAGTACTTCGTCAGCTACTACGACTACTACCAGCCCGAGGCCTACGTGCCGCAGCGCGACCTGTTCATCGAGAAGGACAGCGCGATCAACGAGCACATCGAGCAGATGCGCCTGTCCGCGACCAAGAGCGTGCTGGAGCGGCGCGACACCATCATCGTCGCCTCGGTCAGCGCCATCTACGGCATCGGCAAGCCCGAGGACTACACGCAGATGCGTTTCATCGTGCGCGTCGGCGACAAGATCGGCCAGCGCGACGTGATCGCGCAACTGATCCGGATGCAGTACACGCGCAACGAGACCGACTTCACCCGCGGCACCTTCCGCGTGCGCGGCGACACGATCGATGTGTTCCCGGCCGAGCACTCGGAGCTGGCGGTGCGGCTGGAGCTGTTCGACGACGAGGTGGAGACGCTGCAACTGTTCGATCCGCTCACGGGCCGGATTCGCCAGAAGGTGCCGCGCTTCACCATCTACCCGGCCAGCCACTACGTGACGCCGCGCGAGCGCGTGCTGGAGGCGATGGAAGGCATCAAGGTCGAGTTGCGCGAGCGCCTGGCCGAATACGTCTCGCAGGGCAAGCTGGTCGAGGCGCAGCGGCTGGAGCAGCGCACCCGGTTCGACCTGGAGATGCTGCAGGAGGTCGGCCACTGCAAGGGCATCGAGAACTACACGCGCCACCTCTCGGGTGCGAAGCCGGGGGATCCGCCGCCGACGATGGTGGACTACATGCCGCACGACGCCGTGATGTTCCTCGACGAGAGCCACGTGCTGATCGGCCAGTTCGGCGGCATGTACAACGGCGACCGGGCGCGCAAGTCCACGCTGGTCGAGTACGGTTTCCGCCTGCCGAGCGCGCTGGACAACCGGCCGCTGAAGTTCGAGGAGTTCGAGACCAAGATGCGCCAGGCGGTGTTTGTCTCGGCAACGCCGGGCAACTGGGAAAACGAGCACACCGGCCAGGTGGTGGAGCAGCTGGTGCGCCCCACCGGCCTGGTGGACCCGGCGGTCGAGGTGCGCCCTGCGACCCATCAGGTGGACGACGTGCTGCAGGAAATCCGCATCCGCGTGGAGAAACACGAGCGGGTGCTCATCACCACCCTGACCAAACGCATGGCCGAGCAGCTGACCGACTACCTGACCGACAACGGCGTCAAGGTGCGTTACCTGCACAGCGATGTGGACACGGTGGAGCGGGTGGAGATCCTGCGCGACCTGCGCCTGGGGGCTTTCGACGTGCTGGTGGGCATCAACCTGCTGCGCGAAGGCCTGGACATCCCCGAGGTCTCGCTGGTGGCGATCCTGGATGCCGACAAGGAGGGTTTCCTGCGCTCCGAGCGCTCATTGATCCAGACGATAGGCCGGGCTGCGCGTAACCTCAATGGCCGAGCCATCCTTTATGCGGACCGCATCACCGACTCCATGGCCCGCGCCATCGGCGAGACCGAGCGCCGCCGGGCCAAGCAGATCACGCACAACATGGCACACGGCATCACGCCGCGTGCCATCGTCAAGCAGGTGCGTGACCTGATCGACGGGGTCTACAGCGAGAAAGCCGGCCGCGAGGCCGAGCGTCTGGAGCAGGAGGCCATGGCCCGCGCCCAGGTCGAGGACATGAGCGAAAAGGACATTGCGCGCGAGATCAAGCGCCTGGAAAAGCTGATGCTGGAACACGCACGAAACCTGGAGTTCGAGCAGGCCGCCCGCGTGCGCGACCAGCTGGGTTTGCTCAAGGCCCGGGCCTTCGGGGCGGCCGTGTCGGACCATCCGGACGGCCTGCCGGCGGCCCGCTGAGCCAGGGAAATCCCAGTGTTGACAAGCACTTACGCTGAACTGCCGCTATCCCGAGCGCCCAGCTGGGTTTTTTGCTAAACTTGAGTCCATTACTCGGAAAAGGAGCTTGCCATGCGCCTCACGACCAAAGGCCGTTTTGCGGTCACCGCCATGATTGATCTGGCCCTGCGCCAGAACAACGGCCCTGTGACCCTGGCTGCCATCAGCCAGCGGCAGCAGATTTCCCTGTCCTATCTGGAGCAGTTGTTTGGCAAGCTGCGCCGCCATGAACTGGTCGAGTCCACCCGCGGTCCGGGCGGCGGTTACACGCTGGCGCGCAAGGCGGCCGAGATCACCGTGGCCGACATCATCCTGTCGGTGGACGAACCGATTGACGCCACCCAGTGCGGCGGCAAGGAAAACTGCCTGGGCGAGGGCGGCCGCTGCATGACGCATGAGCTCTGGGCCTCCCTGAACACCCGCATGGTCGAGTTTCTGGACTCGGTCACCCTGCAGAAGCTGGTGGACGACCAGCTGGCCAAGGGCATCATGATCGAGGACAAGCCCATGGTCAAGCGGGCCATTTCCAGCGCCCCGGTGGTCAAGCCGGTGCGCGTGAATGCGCCCAATTCGGTGTTTGCGCTGGGCAATGCCTACTCCAAGTCCTGAGCGGCCTTTATTCGTATTGATTCCTTGTTTTCGTAGACCTGTATGGACATGACGCCCCACTTTCCCATCTACATGGATTACGGTGCCACCACGCCTTGCGACCCGCGTGTGGTGGACGCCATGATTCCCTGGTTGCGCGAGCACTTCGGCAACCCGGCTTCGCGCAGCCACGCCTGGGGCTGGGAGGCCGAGGAAGCCGTGGAAAAGGCCCGCGTGCAAGTGGCCGACCTGATCGGCGCCGACCCGCGCGAGATCGTCTGGACCTCGGGTGCCACCGAGTCCATCAATCTGGCCCTCAAGGGCGCAGCCCAGTTCTACAAGGGCAAGGGCAAGCACCTCATCACCCTGAAGACCGAGCACAAGGCGGTGCTGGACACCATGCGCGAGCTGGAGCGTCAGGGTTTCGAGGTGACCTATCTGGACGTGCAGCAAGACGGCCTGGTGAACCTGGATGCGCTGAAGGCGGCCGTCCGCCCCGACACCATCCTGATCAGCATCCTCTTCGTGAACAACGAAATCGGCGTGATCCAGGACATCCCTGCCATCGGCGCGTTCTGTCGTGAAAAGGGCATCTTGTTGCATGTGGACGCGGCGCAGGCCACCGGCCGTGTCGAGATCGACATGGAGAAGCTGCCGATCGACCTGATGAGCATGACGGCCCACAAGACTTACGGCCCCAAGGGCATCGGCGCCCTGTACGTGCGCCGCAAGCCGCGCGTGCGCATCGAGGCGCAGATCCACGGCGGCGGTCACGAGCGCGGCATGCGTTCGGGCACCCTGCCGACCCACCAGATCGTCGGCATGGGCGAGGCTTTCCGCATTGCCAAGGCCGAGATGGCCCAGGACCTGGCCAAGGCCCGCAAGCTGCAGCAGCGCCTGCTGGACGGCCTCAAGGACATCGAGCAGGTGTTTGTCAACGGCAGCCTGGAAAAACGCGTGCCGCAGAACCTGAACATGAGCTTCAACTACGTCGAAGGCGAGTCGCTGATCATGG
The DNA here is from genome assembly GCA_028869035.1 of Burkholderiales bacterium. Taxonomy (GTDB): domain Bacteria; phylum Pseudomonadota; class Gammaproteobacteria; order Burkholderiales; family Burkholderiaceae_C; genus Hylemonella. The sequence goes on from JAGWTL010000110.1 coordinate 3,440, forward strand.
GCATCAAGGGCCTGGCTGTGTCGTCCGGCTCGGCCTGCACCTCGGCCAGCCTGGAACCCAGTTATGTGCTGCGCGCCCTGGGCCGCAGCGACGAACTGGCGCACAGCAGCCTGCGCATGACCATCGGTCGTTTCACGACCGAGGAAGAAATCGATTACGCCATCACGACCATCAAGCACAACGTGGCCAAGCTGCGCGAGCTGAGCCCCCTGTGGGAGATGTTCCAGGATGGCGTGGACCTCAGCACGATTCAATGGGCGGCTCATTGAGGCCGAAGGAGAAGCATCATGGCATACAGTGAAAAAGTCGTTGACCACTATGAAAACCCGCGCAACGTCGGCTCCTTCGACAAGGGCGACGACACGGTCGGCACCGGCATGGTGGGCGCGCCCGCCTGCGGCGACGTGATGAAGCTGCAGATCAAGGTGAACCCGAGTACCGGTGTCATCGAGGATGCACGCTTCAAGACCTACGGTTGCGGTTCGGCCATCGCTTCGAGCTCGCTCGTGACCGAGTGGGTCAAGGGCAAGACCCTGGACCAGGCCGCGGCGCTGAAGAACAGCGTGATCGCCGAAGAACTGGCGCTGCCGCCGGTCAAGATCCATTGCTCCATCTTGGCGGAAGACGCCATCAAGGCCGCGGTGGACGATTACCGCAAGAAACACGCGCATTAAGCCCACCCCCGAGGCGCCTGCGGCGCCTCCCCCTCAAGGGGGCGCACCCGGTGGCCCGGCAAAGCCGGTTCCACGGGTGCTCTGGGTTTGAGGTGTGGATGATGAGAACGAGAGACTGAAATGGCTGTTTCCCTGACCGAAGCCGCGGCCCGGCATGTGACCCGCTACCTTTCCAAGCGCGGCAAGGGCGTGGGTGTGCGCCTGGGTGTCAAGACCACCGGCTGTTCGGGCCTGGCTTACAAGCTCGAATACGTGGACGAGATTGCCCCCGAGGACGTCGTCTTTGAAGACCATGGTGTCAAGGTGTTGATCGACCCCAAGAGCCTGTCCTACATCGACGGCACCCAGCTCGATTTTGTGCGCGAGGGCCTGAACGAAGGCTTCCGCTTCAACAACCCCAATGAGCGAGATCGTTGCGGTTGTGGTGAATCGTTTCGGGTGTGAATCTCCAGTCCGACGACTTCGAACTGTTCGGCCTGCCGCAGCAGTTCGCCCAGGAACGCGCCGCCATCGATGCGCGCTGGAAGGACCTGCAACGCGAGGCGCATCCCGACAAGTTCGCCGCCCAGGGGGCGGCGGCCCAGCGGGTCGCCATGCAGTGGTCGGTGCGCATCAACGAGGCCTACCAGCGACTGAAGGATCCGCTCAGGCGCGCCGCCTACCTGTGCGAACTGCACGGCGTTCCGGTGGATGCCGAGAACAACACAGCCATGCCGGCCGAGTTCCTGATGCAGCAGATGGAGTGGCGCGAGGCGCTCGACGATGCACAGGAGATCCCGGCCCTTGAGGCCCTGAATGACGAGGTTGGCCGTAGCCGACACGGTCTGTTGCAGCGCTGCGAGCAACTGCTGGACCAGACCAAGGACTATGCCGGCGCCGCGGCGCAGGTCAGGGCGCTGATGTTCATCGAGCGTTTTGCCCGTGACATCGAAACCCGTTACGAGACGATGGAAAGCCGGCTCGGGTGACAATCGCCGCCTGAACCAGAACAGAACAACGATGGCACTGCTGCAGATTTCCGAACCCGGCCAGGCCCCCGACCCGCACCAGCGGCGTATCGCGGTGGGCATCGACCTGGGCACCACCCATTCCCTGGTCGCCGCCGTGCGCAGCGGCGTGGCCGAGTGCCTGCCAGACGCCCAGGGCCGCGTGATCCTGCCTTCTGTGGTGCGTTACCTGCCCCAGGATGGCCGGCAGATCGGCTACGAGGCATTGGAGCAGCAGATCAACGACCCGGGCAACACCATCGCCTCCGTCAAGCGCCTCATGGGGCGCGGCCTGGCCGATATCGCCAACGCCGGTAAACTGCCTTATGCGCTCGTGGACGCACCCGGCATGGTGCGTGTGCGCACCATCGCCGGTGAGAAGACGCCGGTGGAGGTCAGCGCCGAGATCCTGGCCACGCTGCGCTACCGTGCCGAGGACAGCTTCAACGACGATTTGTACGGCGCCGTCATCACGGTGCCGGCCTACTTCGACGACGCCCAGCGCCAGGCCACCAAGGACGCGGCCCAGCTGGCCGGCCTCAACGTGCTGCGCCTGATCAACGAGCCGACGGCCGCCGCCATCGCCTACGGCCTGGACAACGCCAGCGAGGGCATCTATGCCGTCTACGACCTGGGTGGCGGTACCTTCGACATTTCCATCCTGCGGCTCTCACGGGGCGTGTTCGAGGTCATCGCCACCGGGGGTGATTCGGCCCTGGGCGGCGACGACTATGACCGCGCGCTGGCCGAGTGGATGCTGGCTGAAGCCGGCCTGAGCGCCGACACCCCCGAAGATCAGGCACGTATCATGGCCGAGGCGCGCGAGGCCAAGGAGGCCCTGTCGGACGAGGAGATCGTGACAGCCGAGATCGAGCTTTCCAGCGGTGCGCTGGACCTGTCGCTGAACCGCGACCAGTTCGAGGCCTGCACCGCAGCCTTGACCGCACGCACGATGACGGCCGTGCGCAAGGTGCTGCGTGATGCGAAGCTGGCGGTGGACGAAGTGCAGGGGGTGGTCATGGTGGGTGGCTCCACGCGCATGCCGGTGATTCGCCGAACCGTGGGCACGTTCTTCGGGCGTGAGCCTTTGATCAATCTGAACCCGGACGAGGTGGTGGCCCTGGGCGCTGCCATCCAGGCCAACCAGCTGGCGGGCAACAACCCGGGCAGCGACCTGCTGCTGCTGGATGTGATTCCACTGTCCTTGGGGCTGGAGACCATGGGCGGGCTGGTCGAGCGCATCGTGCCACGCAACCAGACCATCCCGACGGCCATGGCACAGGACTTCACGACCTACAAGGACGGCCAGACCGCCCTGGCCCTGCACGTGGTGCAGGGCGAACGCGACCTCGTGGGCGACTGCCGCAGCCTGGCGCGTTTCGAGCTGCGCGGCATTCCGCCCATGGCGGCCGGCGCCGCGCGCATCCGCGTGACCTTCACCATCGATGCCGATGGCCTGCTGCAGGTGGGTGCGCGTGAGCAGACCAGCGGTGTGGAAACCAGCATCACCGTCAAGCCTTCCTACGGCCTGGGTGACGAGCAGATCGCGAAGATGCTGCAGGAGAGCTTCAGCACCGCGCAGGAGGACATGCGCGCCCGCGCCCTGGTGGAAGCCCGCGTCGAGGCCGATCGCATGCTGATGGCCACGCGCACGGCGCTGGCGGCTGACGGCGACCTGCTGTCCAGCGAGGAGCGCAGCGCCATCGATGGCCTGATGGCCGCGCTGGAGAACATCCGCACCCAGGAGGAGGCGGCCACCATCGACGCGGCCACCGAGGCCCTGGCCAAGGGCACCGAAGCCTTTGCCGCACTGCGCATGAACCGTGGCATCCGGCAGGCCCTGGCCGGCAAGAACATCGAGGCTGTCTGAGCCTTTACGGAAAGAAGCAGCATGCCTGTCATCAAGATCCTTCCCCATCCCGAGTACTGCCCGCAGGGCGCCGAGATCAAGGCGCCGGCCGGCACCTCGATCTGCGAGGCCATGCTGGACAACCACATCAACATCGAGCACGCCTGCGACATGAGCTGCGCCTGCACGACCTGCCACGTGATTGTCCGCAAGGGGTACGACACGCTCAACGAGCCGGACGAGAGCGAGGAAGACCTGCTGGACCGCGCCTGGGGCCTGGAGCCGCAGTCGCGCCTGAGTTGCCAGGCCATCCTGGCCCAGCAGGACGTGGTGGTGGAGATACCGAAGTACTCCATCAACCACGCCAAGGAAAACCACTGACGGAATGACACGGCGCCGCCGCATGACAAAATGACCCCCTGTATTTTTTCTTCGGTCATTTCGACATAGACGCGCAGCGTCATCATTCTTCATGCGCCAGATCGTCCTCGACACTGAAACCACGGGTCTTGCCGCCGAAGGCGGCGACCGTATCATCGAAATCGGCTGTGTGGAGCTGCTCAACCGCAAGCTCACCGGCAACAACCTGCACTTCTACCTGAACCCCGGGCGCGACAGCCACGAGGACGCGCTGCGCGTGCACGGCATCAGCAACGAATTCCTGCGCGACAAACCCAGGTTCGCCGAAGTGGCCGAGGAGATGCTGGCCTATCTGCAGGGCGCAGAGATCATCATCCACAACGCGGCCTTCGACATCGGTTTCCTGAACAAGGAGCTGGAACTGATAGGCAAACCGCGTTTTACCAAGTTCGTGGCCGGCGTGACCGACACCCTGGCCATGGCCAAGGAGATGTTCCCCGGTAAGCGCAACTCGCTGGACGCCCTGTGTGATCGCCTGGGCGTGGACAACTCGGGTCGCACGCTGCACGGCGCCCTGCTGGATGCCGAGTTGCTGGCCGACGTCTACATCAATCTCACGCGCGGCCAGGACGCGCTGCTGATCGACGTGTCCGAAGCGGCCGGGAGTGCCGGCAATTTCGAGCGCGTGGATCTGAGCCGTTTCGAACTGCCCGTGCTGAGCGCGTCCGAGCAGGAGATCGCCGCGCATGAGGACATGCTGGCCCAGCTCGACAAAGCCAGCGGTGGCAAGACCGTCTGGCGAGCCCAGGCCTGAGACGCGTATCGTCTCTTGTGGCATAATGCTAATTTTACTGAGCGCGCGGACGCTCTCAGCACCCATTCAGGGCGATTAGCTCAGCGGTAGAGCACTGCATTCACACTGCAGGGGTCACATGTTCGATCCATGTATCGCCCACCAAATGGAAGCCTCACAAGTCATTGATTTGTGAGGCTTTTTTCTTGGCTGGTTTCAGATCGGCCAGTTGCTGAGTAGGCGCAGAGGGGTTTTTGGCACAAATTTGTCACACTCATTTTTCATGAGTGAACATGGCAGTGATCCGAAAACGTGGCGACTATCAATACCAAGCCATCGTGAGGCGTCGGGGCTACCCGGAGGTCACGGCGCTGGCCATCGACGAGACCTCGCGCGCCCGGGGCCACAGCTACGTCACCTTGGCCGCTGACGCCGATGCCCGGCGCGTGCTGTTCGTCACCGAGGGGCGCGACGCCAAGAC
>JAGWTL010000437.1 GCA_028869035.1 Burkholderiales bacterium
AAGGCGTGGCGCGCCGGGCGCAGGCGCGTGTGGCGCACCTGCCCGAAGCCGATGAGCGGCACATTGCCGACGCGCAGCTCGGTCTTCATGCCGGCCTCTGCAGAGCCTGCATGGACAGCAGCTGCTGCGCCACGCCCAGGCCGGCCTTGAGGCCGTCCTCATGAAAGCCGTAGCCGGCCCAGGCGCCGGCAAACCAGGTGCGCTGCAGGCCCTGGAGGGCCGGCAGTTCCTGCTGGGCGGCGATCGCGGCCAGATCGAACACCGGGTGGGCGTACTCGAAGTCACCCAGCACATGCTCGGGCGCGATCTCGCGCAAGGGGTTGAGCGTCACCACCACCGGCTGCTCGAACGGCAGCGGCTGCAGCTGGTTGAGCAGGTAGTGCAGGCAGACGCGGCTGCCCTCCTGCTCGGGCGCGTCGGCCCGTTCGTAGTTCCAGGCGGCCCAGGCACGGCGGCTGGCCGGCAGTACGCTGGCGTCGGTGTGCAGCACGGCACGGTTGGGCTGGTAACGAATGGCACCCAGCACGCGCCGCTCGTCGGCGCTGGGTTCGCGCAGCAGGGCCAGGGCCTGGTCCGAATGGGTGGCCAGCACCACCTGGTCGAAGCGCTCGGCGCCGCGGTCGGAGTGCACGGTGACGCCCTGCGCATCGCGGTCGATGGCCCACACCGGCGTGTTCAGGCGCTTGTCGGCGATGCCGGCCACGATCTTCTCCACATAGCGGCGCGCGCCACCGGGCACGGTCCACCACTGGGGACGGCCGTTCACCTGGATCAGGCCGTGGTTGTGGCAGAAGCGGATCATGGTGGCGACCGGAAATGCCAGCATCTGCGCCGTCGGGCAGCTCCAGATGCAGGCCATCATGGGCAGGAAGTACCAGTCGCGGAATTCGGCGCTGAAACCCTGCGCGTCCAGCCAGGGGCCCAGGGGCTGGGCCAGTTGCGCGTCGGCGCCGGCTTCGGCCAGAGCGGTGGCCAGGCGATTGAAACGCAGCACCTCGCGCAGCATGCGCAGGAAGCGCCAGTTCAGCAGGTTGCGCCGCTGGGCAAACACGCTGTTGAGGCTGGCGCCATTCCATTCCAGACGGCGGCCGGTCACACCAGCCTGGACCGAGAAGGACATATCGGTTTTGGCCGTGGCGATGCCCAGCTCACCGAACAGGCGGATCAGGTTGGGATAGGTGCGCTCGTTGAAGACCAGGAAGCCCGTGTCCACGCCCCAGGTGGCGGGGCCATGCGCCGTGGGCAGGGTCACGTCCACCGTGTGCGTATGGCCGCCAAAATAGTCCCCGGCTTCGAACAGGGTCAACTCCGCCTGCCCCTGCAGGGCATGGGCCACGGCCAAGCCGGAAATGCCCGAACCGACAATCGCTATCTTCATGCGGGCACCTGCGGCTGTGGGCTCGAAGCTGCCAGTGCTGGGCTTGCCTGATACTGCCTGACAGGGATTTTCATATTTGACATAGACAACTTTTTATACAAACCGTTAATATCAACATTTCAGGTTAGATTATCTTTATTTGTCCTAGACAAAAATAGAAAAAGTGAAAGACCATATTGAACACTCAGGCAAAGGAACTGCGATTCCCGGCGCCCTGCCTATTGCCGCGGTCGAACGCGACACCGGTCTTTCCAAGGACACG
>JAGWTL010000111.1 GCA_028869035.1 Burkholderiales bacterium
CGGCCGCGCAGATCGAGCGGCGCGGTCGTGTGATTGATGCCCAAAGCCCAGACTGCCATGGCGGGATTATAAAATTTATAGACGCATCAATGGTTTGCGTCATTTTTCACCGATGCTTGAGCTATTCCATGAACCTCCAAGACATCCTCTTTCACCTGTTCAATTTCGCCGCCCCGGCCTTTGCGTTGGCCCTGCTGCTGCCCCTGCTGGCCCGTCCCTTTTTCAGGAAGCAGGTCTGGCTGCTGCCCTGGTGGGGACAGGTGCTGGTGAATTTTGTCGTGGGTGTGCTGGCCTTGCTGGCCAGCCTGTGGTGGCTGGAGCGTGACGGCAAGATGCTGGCCTATGCCATGCTGGTGCTGGCCGTGGCCAGCACGCAATGGTTGCTGGCCCGCGGCTGGCGACGCTGAGCCAGCGCATGAATAAAGCCGGGCTGGGCCCGGCTTTACGACCCGACAGCAGCTGTCAGAAGTTGTAGACCACGCCGACCGACAGGCGTGTAACGTCGGCCTTGCTGTTGGAGGACGGGATCTTGACCCGGCCCAGGCTCTCGTATTGCACGCGCATGCTGAACTCCCTGTCGAAGCGGATCTGGCCACCAAAGCCATAGATCAGGTCATCGGGCAGGCCGTTGACCCCTCCGTCGTGCAGGCCCACGCCGGCCTTGCCGAACAGATGAACTTTGCTGTTGAGGGGCACCTTGCCCACGGCCACGGCGCTCAGGATGTTCTGGCTGATGTTCACGCGTCCCGGGCCGGGCACGTCGGCCGTGGCGCTGCCGATCATCGTCAGACCTGCTTCGAGGTCGAGGTTGTCGAGGTAGTGGTAACCGCCGGAGAGCGTCAGGGCGCCTGGGCTGGAGTAGGAACCTGGCCCGCTGAGGCTGACGATGCCGTAGTCGGCGGCGGCGTAATAACGCGCGTTCTGGGCCAGGGCAGGGCTGAGGGCGGCACTGCACAGCAGGGCGGTGGCTAGAAGTTTTTTCATGGCATGTACCTCGTTGTTGCGATAAAAGGCCGCGGAATGCGCGGTGGTGCGGCCGGAATTATCGAAGCGCCATCGAGGGGCCTTGTAACCAGGTGTTATGTCCCTGTTCAACGAAGGCATAAAAAAACCGGGCGGGGCCCGGCTTGCTCGGCAGCGTCGCGCGAGGTCAGAAGTTGAGCACGCCGCCGATGGACACGCGGCTGATGTCGGCGCCCGGATCGCTGGGGCCGCTCTTGGCCTTGCCCAGGTTTTCGTACTGCAGGCGCAGGCCGAAGCGTTGGTTGATGTTGAACTGGCCGCCGAAGCCGATGATGCCGTTGGCTGTGGTTTCCTTGCTGTAGGTATTGGAATAGGCGCCGGTGCCCGTGACCTTGGCGGTGTGGAAGCCGATGCCGGCCTTGCCGAACAGCTCGAAGCTTGGCGACAGCGGCAGGATGCCGACGGCCAGGAAGCGGGCGTCGCCCTGCTCGGCGGTGGTGGTGCCGTTGCTGTAGACCAGGGTGGAGTCACCGTAACCGGTCAGGCCGCCTTCGAGCGCGAAGTTGCGGCTGAAGCGATAACCGCCCGAGACGGTCAGCGAGCCCGGGTCGGCGTAATTGGTGTTCTGCATCTTCAGCTTGCCGGCGTCCAGCGCGAGGTACCAGTGGCTTTCTTTCTGGGCCAGGGCGGGGGTGGTGATGGCGGCGCACAGCAGGGCGGTGGTGAGGATTTTTTTCATGAAAACTCCCGATAGGGTATGGAGGGTCAAAAAGAAAGACGCCTGCAGAGGGGCGCGGGCGTAATTCTAGGCATCCCATCCATAAGACGCTTCAAGCTCCCTTTTGGTTGACGGCCGGCGGGCCGTGTCGTCAGGCGGGGGTGAAGAGATCGACCCGGTCGGTGATGATGCCGTCCAAGCCCAGGTCCAGCAGACGCCGGGCCGCGGCTTCGTCGTTGACCGTGTAGCACAGGCAGCGCAGGCCGGCCTGGCGCGCCTGGGCGAGGCTGTCGACATTCCACAGCGCATGGTTGCAGACCACGGCCACGCAACCCAGGGCCCGTGCTTTTTCCAGCCAGCCGTTCCAGAGGGAGTCGAGCAGCAGGCCGCGCGGCAGGTCCGGTGCCGTGGCGCGCGCGCCTTCCAGCGCCTCGGGCTGGAAGGAGGTCAGCAGGGGCGGCACGGTCTGGCTTTGCCACAGCTGTGCCGCTGCCCTTGCCACGACTTCACCGGTGCGACGTTCGCTGCCCGGCGTGGGCTTGATCTCGATGTTGAGGTGATGGCCGTTGCGCAGGCAGTAGTGGGCGATGGCCTGCAGCGTGGGCAAAGGCTCTCCCGCGTAGGCGCGGCTGTGCCAGCTGCCGGCATCGAGCTGCGAGAGGGCCTGCCAGGGCTGTTCGCCGGCCGTGCCCCGGCCGTTGCTGGTGCGCTCCAGCGTGGCGTCGTGCAGCAGGAAGGGCATGCCGTCGGCGCTGAGCTTCACATCGCATTCGAACATGCGGTAACCGTGCGTGGCGCCCAGGCGGAAGGCGGCCAGGGTGTTTTCCGGCGCCAGCTTGCCGGCCCCGCGGTGGGCGACCCAGCGCGGGTAGGGCCAGTGCTGTGCGTCCACGAGCCTCATAGGCGCTGGCCGGTGTTTGCGTCGAAGCTGTGCAGGCGCTCGGCTTGCGGTACCACGTGCAGGGTGCTGCCGATGTCCGGCGCCACCCCCGTTTTTTCATCCGTGCGCACGATGAGTTGCTCGCTGCCCAGGCGGGTGTAGAGCAGGCGCTCGGCGCCCAGCATTTCGATGGCCTCGATCTGCACGCTCCAGCCCTCGGGGACGGCTTGCGGCACGATGTGCAGATGCTCGGGGCGGATACCCTGCACGGTGCCGGGTTTCACATGGGGAGCGCCGCGCAGCAGGTTCATGGGCGGCGCGCCGATGAAGCTGGCGACGAAGGTGGAGGCCGGGCGGTGGTAGACCTCTTCGGGCGTGCCGAACTGCTCCATCCGGCCGGCGTTCATGACGATCATGCGCTGGGCCAGCGTCATGGCCTCGACCTGGTCATGCGTGACGAAGAGCGAGGTGATGCCGAGTTCGCGGTGCAGCTTCTGGATCTCCAGGCGCGTCTGGGCACGCAGCTTGGCGTCCAGGTTGGACAGGGGTTCGTCGAACAGGAAGACCTGGGGCTGGCGCACGATGGCGCGGCCCATGGCCACGCGCTGGCGCTGACCACCGGAGAGTTCACGCGGCTTGCGCTCCAGAAAAGGCGCCAGTTCCAGGATGCCGGCGGCCTTGTCGACCCGGGCGCGGATCTCGTCCTTGGGCACCTTGGCGATCTTCAGGCCGTAGGCCATGTTGTCGAACACGCTCATGTGCGGGTAGAGCGCGTAGTTCTGGAACACCATGGCGATGTCGCGCGCGGCCGGCTCCAGTTCGTTGACCACGCGCTCACCGATGCGGATCTCACCGCCGCTGATTTCCTCCAGCCCGGCCACCATGCGCAGCAGGGTGGACTTGCCGCAGCCCGAGGGGCCGACGATGACGATGAACTCGCCGTCGGCGATGGACGCGTTGACGCCGTGGATGACCTGGTTGGCCTTGGGGCCGTGGCCGTAGCGCTTGATGACGTTGGAGAGGGTCAGGGATGCCATGGTGGATTGAGCGTTCTGGGTTGAGCGTTGAGCGGGTTCACACGCCGGACGCTGAACGTCCAGCGCTGAACCTGACGGTCATTTTTCGGTATCGACCAGGCCCTTGACGAACCATTTCTGCATGAGGATGACCACCAGTGCCGGTGGCAGCATGGCCAGGATGGCCGTGGCCATGACGATGTTCCAGTCGTTGGCGGCGTCCCCCCCGGAGATCATGCGCTTGATGCCCATCACCACCGGGTACATGTCCTCGCTGCTGGTGACCAGCAGGGGCCAGAGGTACTGGTTCCAGCCGTAGATGAACTGGATGACAAAAAGCGCGGCGATGGAGGTCTTGGACAGGGGCAGCAGCACGTCCCAGAAGAAACGCATGGGCCCGGCGCCGTCCATGCGCGCAGCTTCCACCAACTCGTCGGGCACGGTGAGGAAAAACTGGCGGAACAGGAAGGTGGCGGTGGCCGAGGCGATCAGCGGCACGGTGAGGCCGGCGTAGCTGTTGAGCAGCCCCAAATCGCTGACGACCTGGTAGGTCGGGCCGATGCGCACCTCCACCGGCAGCATCAGCGTGACAAAAATGGCCCAGAAGAAGAACTGGCGACCCGGAAAGCGGAAGTAGACGATGGCGAAGGCTGACAGCAGAGAGATCACGATCTTGCCCAGTGCGATGACCAGCGCCATCACGAGGCTGACGGTCATCATGCGTCCGACCGGGGCCGTGGAAGCCGCACTGCCGCTGGTGCCGAAGATGGCGGCCGCGTAGTTTTCTACCAGGTGGGGGCCCGGCACCAGGGGCATGGGGACCTGGACGATGTCCTGCGCCGTGTGGGTGGATGCGACGAAGGTGATGTAAAGCGGGAAGGCGACGACGATCACGCCCAGGATGAGGACGAGGTGCGAGATCGCAGTGGCAAGAGGGCGACGTTCAACCATGGTGCACGATCAGTAGTTGACCTTTTTCTCCACGAAACGGAACTGCACCACGGTCAGGGCAATGACGATGACCATGAGGACGACCGACTGTGCGGCAGAGCTTCCAAGGTCCAGCGCCTTGAAGCCGTCGTAATACACCTTGTAGACCAGGATGGCCGTGTCCTTGCCGGGGCCGCCCTCGGTCGCCGCATCGATGATGGCGAAGGTGTCGAAGAAGGCATAGACCACGTTGATGACCAGCAGGAAGAAGGTGGTGGGCGAGAGCAGGGGAAAGATGATGGTCCAGAAACGCCGCCAGGGACCGGCGCCATCGATGGCGGCGGCCTCCACCAGGCTTTTCGGGACGGATTGCAGGCCGGCCAGGAAAAACAGGAAGTTGTAGGAGATCTGTTTCCAGACGGCCGCGAAGACGATCAGCGTCATGGCCTGGCCGCTGTTGAGCAGGTGGTTCCACTCAATGCCCATGCCGCGCAGCGCGTAGCTCACGATGCCGATGGACGGTGCGAACATGAACAGCCAGAGCACGCCGGCCACGGCCGGCGCGACGGCGTAGGGCCAGATCAGCAGCGTCTTGTACAAGGATGCGCCACGCAGAACCCGGTCGGCGAATACGGCCAGTACCAGCGACAGCGACAACCCTAGCGTGGCTACCAGCACCGAGAAGACGGCCGTGGTCTGGAAGGAGGCCAGATAACTCTCGTCGGCCCACAGACGCCGAAAGTTTTCCAGCCCGACCCATTCGATCGAGGTGCCGAAGGCGTCCTGTTGCTGCAGAGACTGGACCAGGGCCTGGGCGGCAGGCCAGAAGAAGAAGACGGCGATGACCGCCACCTGGGGGGCCAGCAGCACCCAGGGCAGCCACCAAGACTTGAAACGGACCCGTTTTTCCATGCCGCGATTGTGCTTTACCAGAGTCGAAAAAGCCCTCCCCCGCCTGGCGGGGGAGGGTAGGGGAGGGAGGGCCGTCAGGCGGCGTCAAGCCAATCAGGGCTTAGCCCTTGTTGGCTTTTTCAAATCGCTCCAGCTGCTCGTTGCCACGCTTGACGGCGTCGTCCAGCGCTTCCTTGGCCGACTTCTTGCCGGCCCAAACCTGTTCCAGTTCCTCGTCCATGATGGCGCGGATCTGGTTGAAGTTGCCCAGACGCACACCGCGCGACTTGTCGGTGGTCTTGCGGATCATCTGGTTGACGGCGGTTTCCGTGCCCGGGTTCTGCTTGTAGAAGCCCGTCTTCTCGGTCAAGGCAAACGATGCCAGCGTGATCGGCAGGTAGCCGGTGCGCTGGTGGCTCTTGGCCTGAATTTCGGGATTGGTGAGGTAGTTGAAGAAAGTGGCCACACCCTTGTACTCGGCCGCCTTCTTGCCCGACATCACCCACAGGGAGGCGCCGCCGATGATGGTGTTCTGCGGCGCACCGGCCACGTCTGCATAGTAGGGCAGGGGGGCGATGCCGAAATCGAATTTGGCGTTCTTCTTGATGCTGGCGTAGGTAGATGAGCTGGCCGTGGCCATGGCGCATTCACCCGAATAGAAGGGTGCATCCCCCTTGTTGCCGCGGCCGCGGTAGTGGAACAGGCCCTGCTTGGCCATGTTGGCCAAGTTCTCGATGTGGCGCACGTGCAGCGGGCTGTTGAAGACCAGTCGCGCCGAGGTGCCGCCAAACCCGTTGTTCTGGGTGGCGAACAGGGTGTTGTGCCAGGTGGAGAAGCTTTCCAGCTGGGTCCAGCCCTGCCAACTGGTCGTGAAGGGGCAGGCGACGCCCGAAGCCTTGAGCTTGGCGGCGGCCAAGGTCAGCTCGGGCCAGGTCTTGGGCGGGTTGTTGGGGTCCAGGCCGGCCTTCTTGAACAGGTCCTTGTTGTAAGTCAGCACGGTGGTCGAGCTGTTGAAGGGGAAGCTCAGCATCTGTCCGTTGGGGGCGGTGTAGTAGCCGACGACTGCAGGAATGTAGGCTTTGGCGTCGAACTTGTAGCCGGCATCGCTCAGTACCTTACCGACCGGCACGATGGCGCCCTTGGCGGCCATCATCGTGGCGGTACCGACCTCATAGACCTGCAGGATGTGCGGGGCGTTGCCGGCGCGGAAGGCGGCAATGGAGGCCGTCATCGATTCGTCGTAGGTGCCCTTGTAGGTGGGTACCACCTTGTACTCTTTCTGGCTGGCGTTGAAATCGTTGGCTATGTCGACGACCCAATCGTTCAGGCCACCGGTCATGGAGTGCCACCACTGGATTTCGGTCTGGGCCTGGGCGCCGGGTGCGAGCAGCAGGGCCGACAGGGCGGCGACGCTCAGTTTCATGGAAAGTTTCATGCGGGGCTCCTTGTGAACAAGCTCGCCAGCGTAGGCGGAAAATGTGACAGACATATTAAGCTCCGGTTACAGTCATCTCCGGATACGGGGTTTCCATGATGCGGACAGGGGCCCGATGCGCTTGGCTGTCGGGCTTTGTTGCACTGCGGTAACATCTCGCCTCAGCCGGTGTACCGTTCTGGCTGATATTCCAGACTGCCATGAACGCACCGACTCCGCTAGCTCAATTCGTGGACACGGCCGGCCTCGCGCCGCACGGGCACGAGCGCATCCGCGAAATCCCCTATAACTACACATCCTTCTCCGACCGCGAGATCGTCATCCGCCTGCTGGGCCCTCGGGCCTGGGACGTGTTGAACCAGCTGCGCGAGGAGCGCCGCACCGGCCGCTCGGCCCGCATGCTCTATGAAGTCCTCGGTGACATCTGGGTGGTGCAGCGCAACCCCTATCTGCAGGACGACCTGCTGGACAACCCCAAGCGCCGCCAGTTGCTGGTCGAGGCCCTGCACCACCGCCTGGGCGAGGTGCAGAAACGACGCACGCCGCAGACCGACCCCCAGCGCGACGCACTGGTGGGCGAGTTGCTGGAGGCTGCCAGCCGCGCGGTGGAAGCCTTTGACGCCTCGTTCCAGAAAATCGCCAGCTTGCGCCGCAAGGCCCAGCGGGCGCTGAGCCGCCTGACGGCCAAGGACAACGTCAAGTTCGACGGCCTGTCGCGTGTCTCGCATGTGACCGACGCCACCGACTGGCGCGTCGAATACCCCTTTGTGGTGCTGACGCCCGACAGCGAGGCCGAGATGGCGCGTCTGGTCAAGGGTTGCATCGAGCTGGGCCTGACCATCATTCCGCGCGGGGGCGGCACGGGTTACACCGGCGGCGCCGTGCCGCTGACGTGGAAGAGCGCGGTGATCAACACCGAGAAGCTCGAGGCCATGACCGAAGTGGAGATGGTGCAACTGCCGGGACTGGACCAGGCCGTGCCCACCATCTGGACCGAAGCCGGTGTAGTAACCCAGCGCGTGGCCGATGCCGCCGAGCGCGGGGGGTTTGTCTTCGCCGTGGACCCGACCTCGGCCGAGGCCTCCTGCGTGGGTGGCAATATCGCCATGAACGCCGGTGGCAAGAAGGCCGTGCTCTGGGGCACCGCGCTGGACAACCTGGCCAGCTGGCGCATGGTCACGCCCGATGCGGGCTGGCTGGAAGTCACGCGTGTGGGCCACAACCTGGGCAAGATCCACGACGCCGACGTCGCCAGCTTCGAACTCAAGTACTTCGAGGCCGACGGCAAGAAGCTGGTGAAGACCGAGCGCCTGGACATTCCCGGCCCGAGCTTCCGCAAGGAAGGCCTGGGCAAGGACGTCACCGACAAGTTCCTCTCCGGCCTGCCCGGCGTGCAGAAGGAGGGCTGTGACGGTCTGATCACCAGCGCGCGCTGGGTGGTGCACCGCATGCCGGCGCACACCCGCACCGTGTGCCTGGAGTTCTTCGGCCACGCGCGCAACGCGGTGCCCAGCATCGTCGAGATCAAGGACTTCATGTTTGCCGAGCAGAAGCGCAGCGGCGTGCTGCTGGCCGGCCTGGAGCATCTGGACGATCGTTACCTCAAGGCCGTGGGCTACGCCACCAAGAGCAAACGCGGCGGCCTGCCCAAGATGGTGCTGATCGGTGACATCGTGGGCGACGACACCGACGCCGTGGCGCG
>JAGWTL010000438.1 GCA_028869035.1 Burkholderiales bacterium
TGTCGTTGATGCCCTTCATGGTGTCCACCACCTGGGCCACCACCTCGCCACCCTGCACGGCCACAGCGCTCGCGCTCTGGGCCAGCTGGTTGGCCTGGCGGGCGTTGTCGGCGTTCTGCCTGACGGTGGACGAGAGTTCTTCCATCGATGCCGCGGTTTCTTCCAGGGCGCTGGCCTGGCTTTCGGTGCGTGCGCTCAGGTCCTGGCTGCCGGCGGCAATCTCGCTGCTGGCCGTGGTGATGCTGTCGGTGGACTGGCGCACTTCGCCCACCAGGCGACGCAGGGCCTCCTGCATGCGCACCAGCCCCTGCACGAGGCTGTCCGGGTATTGTGTGGACGGTACCGAATAGGCCAGATTGCCTTCGGCGATTTCCGACAGGGCCAGCCGCGCGTCCTCGGGGTCTCCACCCAGTTCCTGGCCGACCGTCTTGCGCAGGTAGAGCGTGAAGCCCGTGGCCATGACCACGGCCAGCACGGCCAGGGACAGGGAGAAGAAGACCACCCGGTTGGCCTGCTGATCGACGTGGTCCTGCGCCTCTTCGGACACCTTCTCGGCCGCTTCGACCTGCTGGAGCAGTTCGGCGCGCAGATTGCGCCAGGCCGGCGTCTCGGTGCTGTTGAGGAACTTCACCGTCTCCGGCGACTGCTCCTTGATCAGGGCCAGCACCTTTTCCTGGGCCTGGGCATGCACGGTGCGCAGGGGCGGCAGCTTGGCCAGGCCGTCCGCAAACACCGTGCCCTTGGCAGTCTTGACGGCATCGCTATAGGCCTTGTCATAGGCCGCGCGCGCCGTGTCCAGGTTCTGGGGGGCCTGGGGATTGACCGGGTCGAGCACGATATTGCGCAGAGCCTGGCCCATCTGCAGGCCCTGGGCATACATCTCGTTGAGACCGGCGCTGATGCGCTGTTCGGTCTGGATATAGCGCTCGAACTGGTTCTTGGTGTAGACCAGGCCGACGATACTGCCGGCCAGGCCGACGATGAACAGCGCCGCAGGCACCAAGGCGCAGAGCAGGAGTTTGGTACTGAATTTCATGAAAGGGCCTCCCGGGGGCAAGGCCCACATGATTGTCCACTTATGGATGTTTGTGGATACCCCCGGCGCTATCCCAGGCCCCGATCAGACCCGTTTTTTCAGAGCATTTCCAGCGCCACGGCCGTGCCCTCACCGCCGCCGATGCACAGCGTGGCCAGGCCGCGCTTGAGGCCGCGGGCCTTGAGCGCGTGCATCAGCGTGACCATGATGCGCGCGCCCGAGGCGCCGATGGGGTGGCCCAGCGCGCAGGCGCCGCCGTTGACGTTGACGATGTCGTGCGCGACCTTGAGCTCTTCCATCAGGGCCATGGGCACCACGGCAAAAGCCTCGTTGACCTCCCACAGGTCCACGTCCTTCACGCTCCAGCCGGCGGCGGCCAGGGCTTTTTGCGTTGCACCCACCGGGGCGGTGGTGAACCACTCGGGCGCCTGTGCGTGCATGGCGTGCGACACGATCCTGGCCAGCGGCTTGAGACCGTGCTTGGCCGCGGTGGACGCACGCATCATGACCAGAGCCGCGGCGCCGTCGTTGATGGACGAGCTGCTGGCGGCGGTGATGGTGCCGTCCTTCTTGAAGGCGGGCTTGAGCGCCG
>JAGWTL010000112.1 GCA_028869035.1 Burkholderiales bacterium
GCGCGCTTCCAGGATGACCCGTTTCGCACCGGCGGCCAGGTCGGCGTGGATTTCGGCAATCCACTGGGAGATCGGCATGTTGTCGGCCTCGTCGATGTCCTTCTTGCCGACCTCGCTCAGGACATAGAACTCCTCCGCGAAATCAGCGATGTGCCTGCTCTTTTCCTGACTGGAAAGTGGCAAGGTTCCATTGGAGATCTCGACAACCGGACAGTCGTAATGCTTGAGGAAACGGTAGAAGGCGTCCAGTTTCTTCTGGGCCAGCGCCTTTTCGAACAGCGTGCCGCCGAAGTAGAACATCACGTTGTTGTCGATCAGGCACTGGATTTTCTTTTCCAGCTCGCTGGTGACCATGGCCGTGCACCAGCCGAACTTGACGACATCGATCAGCGCCGCGTCACTTTCCACCACGTCCGTGAAATAACGCGTGGGAACACCGTTGTCGATCAAGGCCGTGAGGCCGAAATCCCGGGGTTTGGAGATGCGCTTGGGTGTATCGAGAAAGTTTTGCGACAGCATGCGACTTCCTTCAAGGGATGGCAGGTGAAACCGGGAGCGTGAAGATGCGGGAAGGTTCAAGCACCGGGACCGCTCGCCCCTGGTACAGAAAACACGAGATGGCGATGCGGGCCCAGCAGGCCTGACCAGCCGGCAACGTGCATTGGTCCCTGTCGACCACCTCGACCATGCGTATCAGAAAGGGGGCGCAGAACGCCCCGTATTCGATCGCGGCGCCGGGCGCCACCTGATAGGCCACCACGAGCACATGACTGGCGGATGGGGGTGTCGGCGCATTCATGCCGCCCAGGTAGTCCTGGAGATCGACCAGCGGAAGTTGCCTGCCTTGCCAGGCCAGCAGACCCCGGCAAAAGTACGGCATGCCGGGGACCGGCACGAGCCGTGGCTGCTCGACCAGTTCGACGCCGGCGTGGATCGGCAGCGCAATGAATGTGTTGGCGGCGTACTCAAGCATGCAGGCCAGAGCCGGGGCCTCGCGCTCAGCCGCCATGTCATCGTGGGGCGCATCGTCGACCAGAACGGGCAGTGGCATGTCCATGGCTCAGTCCGGATGTGTCCGCATCTCGGGAAGCATGCGCTGCACCGTTGTACAGAACGCCAGTTCCTTGTCGATCTCGACATAGGCGTCGATCAAGCCCCCGCCTCCACGCAGGATGGCCGGCAGGGCGTGAAACTCGAGCTCCGCATCGATGAGAACGCGGACTTCTGTCCAGGCCAGTGCGGCTGTCCGAGTGGGGCCGGTGAAAAGGGTCAGCAGGATGCGGTCCGGCGGAAAACTGTCCAGCCTGTCCATCCGCTCCGACAGCGCCAGCACCACTTGCGCCGCGCCGGGGTCATCCCCGAGCACAAAGATCCCCGGCTCGGCCGTCGCACCAGGCATCCGATCAATGTATCCGGTCGATGTGACGTCGTGCTGCGGCACCAGCAGGCGCAGCGAATCGGCGCGCAACAGCACGAAGTCGCCGCGCATCTTCATGCTGCCAGCGCCTCACGTATGGTCTGCAGCAAATCCCCCTCGTTGTAGGGCTTCGTGATATAGCTGCTGACCCCGGCCTGCTCGGCCAGCCGGCGATGTTTTTCCTGGGAGCGGGACGTGATCATGATCACCGGCACCGACTTGAGGTCATCGCGATTGCGGATGTGGCTGGTCAGTTCGATGCCGTTCATGTTCGGCATTTCCAGGTCGGTCAGCACAATGTCCGCATTGAAGGAGCCCAGGGTGTCGATGGCGTCGATGCCGTCGCGCGCCGCCTGCACCCGGAACCCGGCATCCTGCACCAGTTGCATCAGGGATGTCCGGACGGACAGGGCATCGTCGACGATCAGCACGCCCGGCGAGTCTTGCTGCAGCGGCGCACCGGCGCTGGACGAGCGCAGACTTTTCACCTGGCGCTGGAGGCTCTCGCCGGCAAACAGCTGGCTCGTGTCCAGGTTCACGGCCACGCTGCCATCGCCCAGGATGGACAGTCCGGCCACGCCGCGGATGTGGCGTGCAAACCGCCCCGGGTTCTTGACCAGCAGCTCACGGGAGTCGATCAGGCGGTCTACACCGAGCACATGGGTCCTGTGGTCCACCCGGATGACCACGGCATCGTAGTCATCCAGCGATTTCTCGCTGTCGACGGCCAAGCCCGCGAGTTCGGACAGCAGTCGCCCGCTCAGCACCCGCTTGCCGTGGTGGTAGACCAGTTTGCCGCCTGTGCGTTCGAACTTCCCGATGCCCCGCGGGATGGCCTGTTCGATATGCAGTGAAGGCAATGCGAAGCGCTGGCCGCTGACTTCCACCACCAGCGATTGCATGGTTGACAGCGAAGCGGCAAAGCGCAGTTCGAAAGTACAGCCCTGCCCTGCCCGTGTGCTGATGTGGATGGAGCCATTCATGGCGTTGATCCAGTCCCGCACCACATCCAGGCCCACACCGCGGCCCGACACCTCGTTCACGGCATCGCGTGTCGAGAAGCCGGGCAGCAGGATCAGGCGTACCAGCTCTTCGTCTGCCAGCACCTGATCCGCGCTGACAAGTCCCCGTTCCATGCCGCGCCGGTGGATGGCCGCCAGATCCAGGCCGTGTCCGTCATCGCTGCATTGAAGCACCACCTGCTGGCCTTGGCGTGAGAAGGCCAGTTCGATGCGACCGACAGGATCCTTGCCGGCGGCCCGGCGCTCCTCGGGCAACTCGAGGCCGTGGTCAACGGCATTGCGCAACAGGTGCAGCAGCGGCTCAGCCAGGCGGTTGAGCATGTCGCCGTCGATCAATGCCTCGCTGCCCTTGATGCCCAGCGTCGCCTGTTTTCCGGTGGCCTGGCAGGTGGCACGCACATTGCGCTGCAGGCGTGGCTCCAGGATGCCGGCCTGGTTCATCCGGGTCCGGATGACCAGATGCTGCAGCTCCTTGGACAGACGCTGTTGCAGCGACTGCACACCTGTCAGCTGGGAAATATCCTCCTCCAGCCGGAAAGCGAGTGTTCGGGCGTCGGCGGATTCCTCCATCAGCGCATGCGTCGTGCTGTGCAGCTCGCTGTACTGGTCCATCTCAAGCGGGTCGAAGTCCGCTTCGTCGGCTCGGCGCGTGCGGGCGCGCATCATGCTCAGGGCACGCACGTCAACCAGGGTCTCCAGTTCGAACAGGCGTTTCTGCACGCGCAGGTTCTGGTTGAGCAATTCGCGGGCATGCTCGGTCAGACGCTTGATGCGGGACTCCAGCACCGCACTGTTGACCGAGACCTCGCCGGAAACGCGGAACAGTTCGTCGACCTGCTGCACGCTGACGCGCAGGGCCGTGGCATTGCGCGCGGTGGATGACGGGCCTTCGTGCGATGGCGCATTGGCCTGCCGGGACTCGGATTCAGCCGCATTGCTGCGGGCAGGAAGTTGCGGCATTGATGTGCCGGGCAGCATGAGGGAGGTGGAGCGCGACAGCGCCTGGTCGATGACTTCGCCACGGTCGATGCGGTTGGCCAGGTCCAGGACGCTTTGCAGCACCTCCTGCGCCTGCTGGGGGTAATCATCCGTTCCGCTGACATGGCCGACCATCTGCTCCAGGCAGTAGGCCGCATCCAGCAAGGTGTCCGCCGCCGGCTTGGCGACCACCCCACCCTGGCCTTCGAAGTGGTCCAGGATGTCCTCGAAATGGTGTCCCAGCGATGCCAGGCCGCGCAGGCCGATGATGGCGCCGGAGCCCTTGAGGGTGTGTGCCATGCGCCGTGCTGCCACCAGGTCCGAAGTGTCGCCCTGCCCCTGCGCCATCTTGCGTGACAGGTCCACCAGATAACGGGCCTGGTCGGGCGCCTCGTGAAAGAAGCCCTCCAGCAGCCTGGAGTCCACATCGGCCGGGATCTGCAGCGCCACATCCTCCGGCGTTGCCAGCACCGTGCGTGCCAGCTGCCCATCCCCCCGGCCGGGCTGCTGCACCTGCAGCGGCATGGCGCCCAGCATGTGCATGATCTTCAGCGCCTGCTCCTCGCTCAGCGCATACGGCGCACGCACCAGATGGTCCACCAGTCCCGCCGCCGTCGTCGGGTCGGAGATATTGCGCAGGTAATAGATGATGAGTGGCGGCCATGCGCGCAGGAACCCGATCATGTCGCCGCGTTCATGGTTTGCCAGCCCCGGCAGGGCCAGTGTGTTTTCGAGCACATGGTTGCAGACGGCCTGCAGGCCGGGAAAGCCGGCCATTTCGGCGGCCTCGCCCATGCGTTGCGCCAGGCCGCTGTATTCATCCAGCGCCACCAGGAAGGCCTGGTCGGTGGCATCCAGGCAAGCCAACTCGTCCAGGTCGCGATCGAGTTGGGGACGGGCGAGTTCGATCTCGGCGGCCAGCGCATCGATCAGGTCGTTCAGCTTCACGGGCGTTGCCTCCTCGGGAATGCCATGCGGCGTGTGTTTCAGGCCATCTTCGGCAGCTTGAACACGTTGACCGACTCCACCAGGCGGCGCGCCGACTGCAGCAGCGTCTCGGTTTCCCGGTTCTGGGCCGAGATCTGATCGGCGGTGCGCTCCGTGCTCAGGCCGATGTGCTGCACCGAGGCCAGCAGGTTGGCCGACATCTCGCGCTGCTGCTCGGACATTTCGGCAATCCGCTTCACCTGGGCCACCAGTTCGCCGGTGATCTGCTGGGTCATGCGCATTTGCTCACCGGCTTTTTGCGCCTGTTCGGAGCCTTGCACCACCTGGCCGATGGTGCGGTTCACCGTGCTGATGGTTTCATTGGTTTCGAGCTGGATGTTGTTCACCAGCGTGCTGATCTGCTGCGTCGCCGTCCGCGAACTCTCGGCCAGTCGCTGCACCTCTTCCGCCACCACCGCGAAACCGCGCCCGGCTTCGCCGGCCACCGCGGCCTGCATGGACGCATTGAGCGCCAGTACATGGGTACGTTCCGAAATGGTATTGATCAGGTTCACGATGCCGGAGATTTCCTGCGAACGTTCGCCCAGGCGTTTGATGCGTTTTTCCGTTTCGGCAATCGTTTCGCGGATCGACTCCATGCCCTTGACCGTGCCGTTCACCGTTTCCAGCGCGGTATCGGTCACGGCCGTGGCCTTGTTGGCGGATGCATTGGACTGCTCTGCCAGTGCGGCCACCTGGTTCATGGTCTGCGTTGCGTTGGTCAGCGATTCGACCATCTTGCCTACGCTGGTGCGTTCGTCCGCGGCTGTTTTCGACACCATCTCGGCCTGGCTACGCACCTTGTCCGAGGCCTGGGCCACGTGGCCGGCAATCTGGCTCACACCCTGCAGCACCTTGGAGGTTTCGGCTGTCAGGGAGTTGATGGAGTCGGAGACGGTGCCGATCACGTCCTCCGTGACCGGCGCTTTCACGGTCAGGTCACGCTGCGACAGTTGATGCACCGACTCCAGAATCGAGATGACCGACTGGTTCAGACGGTCGTTCTCCGCCTCGGCTTTCCGTTGAGCGTCACGACGCTCCTTCAGAAGACCGTGCACCGTGCGCCAGATGGCGCCCAGCTCGTCCTGGGATTTCACGCCTTCGGATTCCTTGAGTTCTTCACCCGCGCGTACGCGCTCGACCGTGTCCTGCAGATCCTTGAGTGGACGGCTGATGCCGCGGTACACGTACAGGGCCGTGCCGATGCCGAACAGCGCCAGGAGCAGGCCGGTCAGCCCCATCAGGCGGTTGGCCGTCGAGTGGATTTGTGCAATGCTCTCTTCGTTGTTCTTTTGCGCCAGCTTGCGCAAATCGGTGATCCCCTTGACGGTGGCAATCGCACCGGGGGTGGTCCATTTGAGACGGATCTCCTGGACTTCGTCCACCTTGCCTTCATCGAACATGCCGAAAAGCAAGGGCTGCTTGGACACGTACTCCGCAAGAAACACCCTCGTCTGCTTCAGCTTTTCCGATTCTTCTTCCGTCAGATTGGGCAGTTCCGAATAGGCTTGCAGGCCCTGCTCCACATCCCGGATGTGTTGCGGGTTCTTGTCACTGATGCTCTGACGCCGTTTCGCATCGGGACTCGTCATGTACAGGGGGAAGCCGGAACGCAACTCCCAGACGGAATTCTCCGCCTGCGCAATGATCGAGAACTTGGCCTCGGTCAGCGCCTGCAGGCGCTGGAACGTGTTCACCTGCCAGGTGGCCACCACGGCGAACGCGGCGGAGAGGAGCAGCAGCAGGCTGAAGCCGGCCAGCACCTTGGTTCGGATTGTCAGGTTCAATGTCATCACGGCACTCCCGTTGGTTCAAACATGAAAGGGGCGGTCATGGTTCGGCTGTTGGCCTGTGGCCGCCAGTTCGTCGCTCAACTGGCCCAGCAGGACCGGCACCAGCAGGTCCATCCAGGTGCGTTCGGCCGCCCAGCAGGTCTGATGCACGCAGGCTTCCAGCAGGGCCGGCACCGGGGCGCCCTCCGCACAATCGCCGGGCGTGAAACGCAGGCGCAGAGGCAGGCCATCGATGAGTACGCCGGCGGCATCGGCGCCATGCCCCAGCACCAGCAGCATGGGCTTTGCGCTCGGCTGGTGTTCGATGCCCAGATAACTCGCCAGGTCAAAGACGGGGACCAGCAGGCCATGCAGATTGGCGATGCCGGTGAACCAGTCCGGTGCATTGGGCAACTGGTAGGTCGCAGGCATGTCGGACAGTTCGCTGCCGTCTTCGTAACGGATCATCAGCCCGAGATGGCCGATGAAAAACCCCTCGCGCTGCTGAATCTCGCTTGCCCCGGCCGCGCTGGCGCCGGAGGTGGCGCAGGCGACTGCCAGTGCCCTACCGATCGGATCTGTGCCCTCAAACTGGAAGCCGCGGCGCAGCGCCTCGGTGGGTGGCAGCAGCGGCTGCCCGGAGCTTGCCATCAGGTCGTTCGTGGCTTGCTGCATGGTCTTGCCGCTCAGGCCAGTTGCGCCAGGACCTGTTCGCGGCTGTAGGGCTTGGTGATGTAGCCCCGGGCGCCCAGCATCTGGCCCCAGGCCATGTCGGCCCTCTGGTTCTTGACCGAGACGAGTACCACAGGGATGTTCCTGGTCGACTCATCAGCCTTGAGCATGCGCGTGGCGGCAAAGCCGTCCACCTCCGGCATGTTGATGTCCATCAGGATCAGGTCGGGCTTGTCGCGCCTGGCCCGCTCCAGCGCCGTGGCGCCATTCTCCGCCAGGAGCGGCTGGTGGCCGGCCTCCGAGACGATGCGCTCGAGATTGGCGCGATCGGCCTGCAGGTCATCGACGATGAGGATTTTTCTTCCCATGGAATGCTCTCCCTTTGATCTGATGCGGATGCGCAGGGGCCTGGTGCTCAATGCAGGGCTCGGACCTGCGACAGCAATTGCTCATCGCTGAACGGCTTGGTGACATAGCCCTTGGCACCGAGCATCTGTCCCCAGGCCTTGTCGGCTTTCTGGTTCTTGGCCGAGACCAGGAGCACCGGGATGTCCTTGGTCTGGACATCGCCCTGCAGTGCGCGGGTGGCGGCATAGCCATCCATCTCCGGCATATTGATGTCCATCAGGATGGCGTCGGGCTTGCTGCGCTTGGCAGATGCCACGGCCTGGACGCCGTCGGTGGCCGTGGCCACCATGTAACCGGCTTCGCCCAGCAGTTTTTCGAGGCGCTGACGGTCTACCGGGTTGTCTTCGACGATGAGGATGTTGCGGGCCATGGTGCGTACTCCTGGGATGGGGATTCAATTGGGCAGATGCACGGCAAGGACATCGCCGAGATGCTGGGGGTCGATGGGTTTGGTCAGATAGGCA
The DNA here is from genome assembly GCA_028869035.1 of Burkholderiales bacterium. Taxonomy (GTDB): domain Bacteria; phylum Pseudomonadota; class Gammaproteobacteria; order Burkholderiales; family Burkholderiaceae_C; genus Hylemonella. The sequence continues at coordinate 7,721 of JAGWTL010000112.1, forward strand.
TCGCAACCGGCCATCTTTCCGCGAATGCGGTCAAAGGGGGAGGACTTGCTGGTCAGCATGACCACGGGCACGGCGTGACCGCCGCGCAGCATGGATTTGATCTGGCGGCATCCTTCATAACCGTCGAGTCCGGGCATCAGCACGTCCATCAGCACGCAGTCCATCCGCTCGTGCGTCAGGATCCTGAGCGCCGAGGTCACGCTGTCGGCTTCACTCACGGCGAAGCCGCCGGCTTCCAGCAGGGAGCGCAGATGGTTGCGAACGGCCAGGCTGTCGTCAACCACCAGGATGGGACGATCGGAGAACCCCCCTCGAAAGGTCCTGTGCGTGGCATCCAGCGGGGCGGCCTGGGAGACCGGTGGAGCGCCGGGGCTGTTTTCAAGTGCGCGTGCCAGCAGGATGGGCAGGATGGACCATTGCACGGGCCGGCGGATGATCGTATGGCCGACCGGCACCGGGCCGCTGCCACCGATCCAGATCACGGCCTTGCTTTCGAGCCAGGGTTGCTGCCTGGCCCAGCCGACGGCGGCCCTGTCGTCGGCGCCGATCAGGACCACGTCTGCCCGGACGGCCTCCCGTTCCTCCAGGATTTCCAGGCGTGGTGAGCGTCGCAGGGATACCCGGACCAGGCCGTCGAGCAACTGGCGCTCGTCGCGTTCGAGCCCACGGACCAGCAGCTTGAGCGCGGGACCGGCGGCTTCCTGCTTGCGTACCGATGGCGAGCCTTCCGCCATGAGGGCGGGCGCGCGAGGATATCTGCCCTCCATGTCCCGTGGGTGC
>JAGWTL010000113.1 GCA_028869035.1 Burkholderiales bacterium
GGACAGGCAGTCCCCCTTGCAGACGATCTTCTCCAATGGCCTGCTCCTGATCTCCGAGCAGGGGCGGGTTGTTGCCGAATCCCCCTATCTGGCCGGAGGACGCGGACGCGATGTGACCGGGCTCGAAGTTTTCAAGACCGTCAGCAAAACACGCGAGCCCTACATCTCCAAGCCTTTCAGCTCGGTACGGGCACTGGGACGGCCGGCGATCACCATCAGCATCCCGCTGTTCGATGCCCAAGACCGCATGGTGGGCCGCCTGCACGGCAGCATCGAGCTGATGGGTCACAACCTCTTGTCCGACCTCAATGAACTCACGCTCGGCCAGGGTGCTTATGTCTCGCTCTTCACCAAAGACCGGCTCTTCATCTCCCACCGTCATCCGGAGCGCATCCTCAAGCCCATAGCCGCGCCAGGGTCCAACACCCTGGTGGACCGTGCCATCGAGGGTTTCGAGGGCAGCGGTACGACCACTACGTCGTATGGGGCCGAAGTGGTGAGCAGCCTGAAGCAACTGCGCATGGCGCCCTGGGTGCTGGGAATCAACCTGCCCCTGTCTGTAGCCGAGAAACCCCTTGCAGAGGCTCGCCGCTACCTGCTGCTAGGCAACGCGGGCGGCACGCTGGTGGCGGTTGGGCTGATCTGGCTGGTGATGCGCCGGGCGCTGCAGCCCCTGGGCACGCTGACCCAGCACGTGCGCGACCTGCCGCACAAGCAGGGCGCGGCGCGGCGACTGGACCTGCCCAGCGACGACGAGATCGGCACCCTGGTCCAGGCCTTCAACGCCCTGGTCACGACTCAGGACCAGCAGCGCCAGACGCTGCAGGAAAGCGAGATACGCTTTCGCAACCTGGCCGAGATGTCGACCGACTGGTTCTGGGAACAGGACGAGCAGTTTCGCTTCACCCAGGTCTCGCAGGGTTTCAAGAGCGCGGACATGGCGCCCAACCTGGGTAAGACCCGCTGGGAGCAGGACATCGTTGCACCGGGCCCGCAGGAATGGGAACGGCACCGGCAACTGCTCGAACGCCACGAGTCCTACAGCGACTTCGTCTACCAGATGCGCGACCGCCATGGCCTGGTGCGCACCATCAGCATCAGTGGCACCCCCATCTTCGATGCGCAGAGTGTGTTCCGCGGCTACCGGGGTGTGGGCTCGGACATCACCGAGCGCAAGGCTGCCGAGCAGCGTATCGAATACCTGGCCTACCACGATGCCCTGACCGGCCTGCCCAACCGGCTGCTCGTCCAGGACCGCTTCAACCAGGCCCTGGCGCAGGCCGAACGCGCTCACCACAAGGTAGGGCTGATCTATCTGGACCTGGACAATTTCAAGAATATCAACGATACCCTGGGCCATGCGGCCGGCGACGAGTTCCTCAAGGAGGTGGCGCGGCGCCTGCGTGGATGTGTGCGTGACAGCGACACCATCAGCCGCCAGGGTGGCGACGAGTTCCTGCTGGTGCTGGGCGAGTTGCGCGACACCGATGTCGTCGCAACCATCGTCATCAAGATCATGGAACGGCTGCAGATGCCGCTGCAGCTGGGAGGCCGCGAAGTCTCCGCATCGGCCTCGATCGGTGCGGCCATCGCACCGGACGACGGCCGCGATTTCGAGACCCTGTGCAAGAAAGCCGACCTGGCCATGTACCGCTCCAAGGAGTCGGGACGCAATGCCTCGCACTTTTTCGACCCGACCATGGACGCGGAAGCTGGCGAGCAGATGCTGATGCGCAACGGCCTGCGGCGTGCGCTGGAGCGCGGCGAATTCCTGCTGCACTACCAGCCCCAGCACGAGTTGATCAGCGGCCGCATCATCGGCGTGGAAGCGTTGATCCGTTGGTCGCACCCGGAACTGGGCCTGGTGGCACCCGCGCGCTTCATCGGCGTGGCCGAGGAAAGCGGTCTGATCGTGCCCATGGGCGACTGGGTTCTGCGTCAGGCCTGTCGACAGGCTGTCCTGTGGCAGCAGGCCGGCCTGCCGGCCTTGACCATGTCGGTCAACCTCTCGGCCATCCAGTTCAAGCGCAGCAATGTGGAGCTGTCGGTGGAACGCGCGCTGGCCGAATCCGGCCTGTCACCGGCGCTGCTGGATCTGGAGCTGACCGAATCCATCCTGATCCAGAACGTCGAAAACGTGCTGACCAGCGTGCGCCGGCTCAAGCAGCTGGGCGTGAAGCTGTCCATTGATGACTTCGGCACCGGTTACTCCAGCCTGTCCTATCTGAAGCGCCTGGACATCGACAAGCTCAAGATCGACCAGAGTTTCGTGCGTGACCTGGTGATCGACCCGGACGACGCGACCATCGTGCGCGCCATCATCCAGATGGCGCGCAACCTGAATCTGCAGACCATAGCCGAAGGCGTGGAAACCGAGGAGATGCGCGACCTGCTCCGCTCCTTTGGCTGCGATGCAGCCCAGGGTTATCTGTACTCACCGCCTGTTCCTGCCCAGGACATCGAGCGCCTGCTCAGACAGGCCAGGGCCTGTCCAAACTGATCCTTCAAGTGCGTTACGGATCAAAAAGAGCTTGCGGTAAGCGCATGGACGCCGCCGGCCCCCGGCCACAGTCCGCGCAAAACCCTCCAAGGCCTTTTGGGCCCCAAACCGGAGGAAACGGGGTGCGCACGGCACCACTCGCAACTGCACTCCTCAACCGGACGGTCAGCCCGGGCCCGACCATCAAGGTGGTGGAAGTCGACCGCGTGGGCAACCTGACCACGACCAACCACGCCATGATCGGCGTGGACCACCGTGGCCTGGTGCAGAAAATGCAGAAGCCGGTGCCCGGCTGCACGGCCATGAGCGAGATGGGAATCCCCCTGCCCGAGTACCCCCTGTCGGGGATAAAGGGTAGCATCACCGTCCGAGCACGCTGAAAGGAGCAAGTCATGAATCGACGCAAGCTATTGCACACTTCGGTCGCCCTGGCGGCCGCAACGCTGGCCGGCCTGGGCCTGGCCGCACAGCCCTCGCGCCCCATGGTCGAAGTCTGGAAGACCCCCAGCTGTGGCTGCTGCAAGGACTGGATCAAACACCTGCAGGCCAGCGGCTTCGAGGTCACGACGCATGACGTGAGCAACGACCGCAAGAATGCGGTCCGCCAGCGCCTGGGTCTGGCCGAGCAGTTCGGCTCCTGCCACACCGCCCTGGTGAACGGTTATGTGCTCGAAGGCCATGTGCCGGCACGCGAAATCCAGCGCCTTCTGAAGGACAAGCCAGTCGCCCTGGGCCTGGCCGTGCCCGGCATGCCCGTGGGTTCACCCGGCATGGACGGCCCCGAGTACGGCGGCCTGAAGGATCCATACGACGTGCTGCTGGTGCAGCGCGGCGGCGCGGCCCGTGTTTTCCAGTCCTACCGATGATCGATGCTTCACCTGAAGATGGGACCCACCATGAACAAGTTCTCCACCCTGACCTTATCCCTGCTGCTGTCTGTCGCCGGTCCCGCACTGGCCCATGAAACCGGTGGTGCACACGGCCATGAAGCCGCTGCCAGCAGCCAGGCTGCCAAACCCCTGGTCGAAGCCGTCGTGCGCACGGTGGACAAATCGGCGAAGAAGATCACCCTCAGGCACGGCGAGATTCCCAACCTCGACATGGGACCGATGACCATGGTGTTCCAGGTGCAGGACCCCGCCTTGCTGGACAAGGTCAAGGCCGGCGACAGCGTGCGCTTCACCGCCGACCAGATCAAGGGCGCTTACGTGGTGCTCTCTATCGAGCGGATGCAGAAGTAGAAGTAAAAGCGCATCCGGCTAGAACAGGCTGCCCTGACCGCGCGCCAACCCCGGGCGGAACTGCGAGAGGTCGAGTTCCACGCGCCCGCGGTTCAGGCCGTGGCGGGCGCAGGCCTTGTGGAAACGCTGGCGTATCAGGTCGGCCCACAGGCCGCTGCCTTTCATGCGTGTGGCGTAGTTGCTGTCGTAATCCCTGCCGCCGCGCATCTCCTGGATGCGCGCCATCACGCGCGCGGCGCGCTGCGGGTAGTGCAAGGCCAGCCACTGCTGGAACACCTCGTTCAACTCCCAGGGCAGGCGCAGCACGGTGTAGAAGGCGCTTTTGGCGCCCGCCTGCGCCGCCGCTTCCAGCACCTGCTCCATGTCTTCATTGATGAAGGGGATCTGCGGCGCCACGCTCACGCCCACGGGCACGCCGGCCTCTGCCAGGGTACGGATGGTGCGCAGACGGCGCTGCGGTGAGGCGGCGCGCGGCTCCAGCCGGCGTGCGAGCCCGCCGTCCAGCGTGGTGATGGTGAGGTAGACCGCAGCCAGATGGTCCCGGGCCATGGGTGCGATCAGGTCCAGGTCACGCTCCACGCCGCTGGACTTGCTGACCAGCGCAAAGGGATGGCGCGCATCACGCAGCACCTCGATCAGCGAGCGCGTGATCTTCAGCTCGCGCTCGACGGGCTGGTAGCAGTCCGTCACCGTGCCGATGGCCAGATGGCTGGGCCGATAGCCCGGTGCAGACATCTCCTCGCGCAGGCGTTGCGCCAGCCCGCGCTTGGCGATGATGATGCGCTCGAAGTCCAGGCCCGGCGACAGGCCCAGGTAGCTGTGCGAGGGGCGCGCATAGCAATAGCTGCAGCCATGTTCGCAGCCGCGGTAGGGATTGATGGAAAGATCGAAGGCGATGTCCGGCGAGTCGTTGCGCACCAGGGCGCTGCGCGCATCCTCCCAGCGCACTTCCGTGGCCTGACGTGGCGCCTCCATGGCCAGGGCCTGGTCCCAGGTCGACCAGCCATCGTCGTAGGCCGATCGCAGGTCTTTCTCGAAGCGGTGTGCGTTGCGTGTGGCTGCGCCCCGACCTTTGAGGGTCTGCAGGGGTATCTTGAATTCGCTCATGGAAGCCGCCTGTTCTGATACAGCGTCATTGCATCGATAACTGTATGTTTGTACAGTATATGAAAATCCACCCCGCCTGTCTCCTGCCGCCCGGCAACCACCCATCGGGGAGTACGACCTTTCATCGACTGGCTGCGGCACGCTGGCAACAGCCTGGCCCTGAGTGCACTGTCAGGGCCAGGCCAGTCGTTATAGTGAAACGCATGACCGTCACCGCCCTGCGCCATGAACTCCACGGACATCCGGTCCGCCGGCTGGCCGCTGGGCTGTGCACCCTGGCCCTGCTGATGCTGGCGGCCTGCAGCAGCACGCCCAAATCCGGCGGCAGTGTCGCCAGCGGCCACGGCGAGTCGGGCCAGGCTTCTTATTACGGCAATGAGTTCCACGGCCGCAAGACGGCCAGCGGCGAACGCTTCGACCAAGCCAAGCTGACGGCCGCGCACCGCACCCTGCCCTTTGGCACCCGGCTCAAGGTCACCAACACGCAGAACGGCAGAAGCGTGGAGGTTCGCGTGAACGACCGCGGGCCTTTCGTGAAAGGCCGCATCATCGATCTCTCCAGCTCGGCCTTCAAGGCCATCGCCAGCCTCAATGCCGGCGTGACACCGGTACGCATCCAGGTCGTCGACTGACTGGCGCAGGCTTCACCGCGCTGCGCATAATCGGTGCCCATGAGCACCCCCACCCTGCCCTACCCGGGCGCCATCACCGACGTGGCAGGCGTCGAAGCCGGCCACGACTCCGATCCGCGCCGCCCCACCGGCTGCAGCGTGGTCATTGCGCGTGGCGGTGCCGTGGGAGGGGTGGACGTGCGCGGCGCCGCACCCGGCACGCGCGAGACCGATCTGCTGCAGCCCGCCAACCTGGTGCCCCATGTGCACGCCGTGCTGCTGGCCGGCGGCAGCGCCTGGGGCCTGGACGCGGCCGGCGGCGTGATGCGCTGGCTGGACGAGAACGGCATCGGCCTGGATACCGGCCACGGCCTGGTGCCCATCGTGCCAGCCGCCGTGGTCTTCGATCTGGGCGTGGGCGACGGCCGCATCCGCCCCGATGCCGCCGCCGGTTACCGTGCCTGCGCAGCCGCCAGCCGCAACATGCCTGCCCAAGGCAATGTGGGAGCAGGCAGCGGTGCGCTGGTGGGCAAGCTGCTGGGCCAGTCGCGCGCCATGAAGGGCGGCGTGGGCACGGCCTCGGTCAGCGCCGGCGGTTGCACCGTGGGTGCGCTGGTGGTCTGCAACGCCATGGGTGATGTGCTGGATCCGGCCACCGGGCAGCTCATCGCCGGCGCCCGCACGGCCGATGGCCGCGCCTTGCAGAACACACGCGACGCGCTGCTGGCCGGCCACCTGCCCCGGCATGTGCTGGCCGGCAGCAACACCACCATCGGCGTGATCGCCACCGACGCCGTGCTGACCAAGCCCCAGGCCCAGCGCCTGGCCCAGGTGGCCCACGACGGGCTGGCCCGCAGCATCAACCCCGTGCACACCATGTTCGACGGCGACACGCTGTTCGCGCTGGGCACGGGGGCCAGCGGCAAAAGCGCCGACATGCTGTTGCTGGCGACGCTGGCGGCCGAGGCCACTGCGCGCGCCGTGGTCAATGCCGTGCATGCGGCCCGCAGCCTGACCCTGGCCGGCCAGACCTGGCCGGCCGCGTCCGAACTGACCCGCTCCTGATCGGCGCCCCGCCACGCCAGATCACCCTGGCCACCGGGCCGGAGCCAACACCGCCCAACGCCGCGGTCGCGGTCGAGCAGTCAATTTATTCGCAAGTTCTCAGGCCGGCGGGTCGCCCTGGATATCCATGTAGATGCTGTTGCGCATGGCCAGCTCCGCCACGGCGTCGAAGGCGCGCTCGACCACAGGCCCCTGCGACACCAGACGCAGCTGCTCCTGCGCGACCAGGCGGTCGAACATGCGCCGTGTCATGGAATGGTTGGAACCACTGGCGCTCGAGAACAGGCACAAGGTGGCCGGTTCGTTGACCCAGGCCAGTTGCAGGCGCAGCCAGTGCCCATCCAACTGCAGCTCCATCCAGCTGCCGGCTTGCAACTGCTCCAGTGTCGGGCCGGGGATCGGAGCCGCGCTCTCCAGGGGCGTGTGGCCGGTGTCGGTATCCCGGTCCACCAGGCCCATGGGTTCGGTGCTCGGGAAGTCGACCGGCGCGGCTTCGGCGGGGGCCGGGCCGTCCGGGTCATCCGGGTCGTCCATGAAACCCGAGTCGCGGGCCTCCTCGGGCGCCAGCCAGGTCCTGGCCGCTGGCTGGGGCGCGGGCCGCTGGCTGCGTGTTGCCGCCACGCCGTCCATGCCGCCCTGGTGCAGGGCAAACAACTGGTCGAGAAACTGCTGCAGCTGATCCGGTGGGTAGTGGATGCGCTCCAGGCCCTGGCGCAGGCCCTGCACCAGTTGCGGGATCAGTTTGACGAGTTGTCCGGGCTGGTGTTTGGCCTGATCGGGGCGCACGCTCCAGAACAGGTCTTCGAGCAGGGCCACGTGGTCGGGTTCACCGGGCTGGTCGACCCTGCCCTCGATCCGGGCCTGCGCCATGACCTGGGCCCAGGGGCCACAGGCGAAGTCCACCACCAGGTCGGGCACCAGCACCGTGCCGGGCTGCTTGCGGATGTGTTGCGCAATCTGGTCGGCCAGCTGGCTGCGCTTTTCAGCCTGCTGCAGGGCCTGCACGGCCGCCTGCTGCTGCGCCTGGCGGCGCTGCTCGGCCTGCGACCAGAGATGGCGCAGGCGCACCAGCACACGCTCGAAGGTCTCGGCCACACCGGCCGCCGGGCTCAGGCGGGCCAGCACATCGCGCATGTCCGCCAGGAAATCGGCAAAGCCTTCGGCCGCCACGCTGTCGTAGGCAAAGCTGTGCTGCGCCAGCTCTTCGAGCAGAAGACGGGCCGGGTGCTGCTTGTCGCTGAAAAAATGCAGATCGCTGCGGGCCAGCTGCAGCAGGGCCGGCTTGAGGCCGCCGATGAGTTCACGCACGGGCGGCAGCAGGCGCTCATCGCCGGTGATGCTGGCAATGATGAGCCGGACAACCTCCTGCACCAGCCGGTCGGCGTCGGGCGTCGCCCCGGAAACCAGGCCATGCAGCTGCTGCACGGTCAGCTGGCCGGCATAGACCTGCTGCGCCAGCGCATGGTAGGGCGGGGCCGAGCCCTGGGGCGCAGCCTGCGCGGAGGCCGCCGGGGCCGGCGCCGATCCCGCACCCACGGCGCCGGGCGCCGCCGCCGTGCGCTGGATGACGTAAGGCACCGGCTGCACCTGCTGTGCCTTCAGGTAGACCAGCAGCTCCTGGTAGACCGGACGCAGGCTCTTGCCCAGCAGGGGCACCATGATCTGGCGGCACTGTGTCTGCGCCGCGCTGTCCCCCTGCATCTCGCCGATCAGGCCTTGCAGGGCTTCGACATAGATCTCGGGGCGGAAGGGATTGCGCTCCGGGCGCACCTGGTCGAAGCCCAAGATGGCGCTGACCAGGGTGTTGAGTTCGGTCAGCTCGTGCTCGGCATCCATCAGCGCCTGTTGCAGGCCGCTCACGGCGCTGATGCGCGTCTGCACCTCCTGCTCGTCCATGAG
>JAGWTL010000114.1 GCA_028869035.1 Burkholderiales bacterium
CCCAGCGGGCCTCGTTCATCCAGGGCTGCAGCGCGAGAAAGGCAACCCAGGCCCAGAGCGTGCCCACGGTGCCGGCGGCCTTGGGGCTCAGGCCAGAACCAAAACCCAGCGCGATGGTATGGGCCGGGTGCGCCAGCAGGAAACGGCCGTTGGGCCGGGCCATGGGCGGACGCAGGGGCTGGTTCATGCGCAGATTATGGTGGAACGCCGGGCGCGGCGCAGCCGCTGGCCCATCGCTTGACCTGGTATGCGCAGCTGCAACAGCCGGCTCAGGCGAAGTGATCGAAGGAGGCGTAGCGGCCGGACACCGGCCGGCCCTGCGCGTCGACCAGGCGCAGGCCTGGCCCGGTTTCGATGCGGCCGATGCGCGTGACGGGCGTGCCAGCTTCCCGTGCGGCGGCCAACACGGCTTCGCCCTGTGCGGCCGGGGCCGTGAACAGCAGTTCGTAGTCGTCGCCACCGGCCAGCACCAGGGCCAGGCGCTCCTCTTCACCCAGCGTCGCCCCCTGGGCTGCCAGCAGGGGGGCGGCGAGTGAGGTGTCGATGCAGGCGCCGCAGCCCGAAGCCTGCAGGATGTGGCCCAGGTCGCCGAGCAGGCCGTCGCTGACATCGAGCGCTGCGCTGGCAATGCCGCGCAGAGCCAGGCCGAGCGCGACGCGTGGTGTGGGTTGCTCCAGCCGCGCGCGCGCGGCCTGCAGCACGGCGGGCGGCAACTGGCGCCGGTCCTGCAGGGCTTCGAGGGCCAGGCGCGCATCGCCCAGCGTGCCGCTGATCCAGAGTTCGTCGCCGACCTGCGCGCCCGAGCGCAGCAGGGCCAGACTTCGGCCGTTCACCACAGGCACTTCACCGAAGACCGTGATGCAGATATTGAGCGGGCCGCGTGTGGTGTCACCGCCGATGAGCTGGCAGTCGTGCGCGTCGGCCAGCGTGAAAAGACCGCGCGCGAAGGCGGCCAGCCAGGCTTGGTCGGCCTGCGGCAGTGCCAGGGCCAGTGTGAAAGCCAGCGGGCGGGCGCCACAGGCGGCCAGGTCGCTGAGGTTCACGGCCAGGGCCTTGTGGCCCAGCGTGGCGGGATCGACGTCGGCAAAAAAATGCCGACCTTCGACCAGCATGTCGCTGGAGATGGCCAGCTGCGCGCCGGACGCCGGCTGCAGCAGGGCGCAGTCGTCGCCGATGCCCAGGGCCACGGCGGGATGAGCGCTCCCCTGGCGCTGAAAGTAACGCCGGATCAGCTCGAACTCACCCATGTCGCAGCGGCTCCGCGACGGGCGTTTCGCGCGGCGGCCAGAAGAAGCTCAGGGGCGTGCGCCGCATGCGGGCGCGGATGGCCCGGTACAGGCGCGTGCGGTCCAGGCCTGTGACGTTGTGCGCGCGCAGGGCCAGGCGGAATGCGAAGAAGAAACTCACCGCGACGTTGAGCACGCCCACGAGTGCGATCGAGACCACGCACCACCAGAACAGCGGCAGTTTCAGGATGTCCGGTCCCAGGGTGACAGCGGCCGCGCTCAGCTGGCCTGCCGAGAGCGTGACGTGGCGCACGTCCAGCCCGAGGCCGAAGAAGGCCGCGAAGGCCGGCACCAGGCCGAGCATGAAGCCCAGCGAGATATTGGCCGCCAGACCCGAGATGTTGTGGCGCATCCAGGTGGCCCAGCGGTCGGCCCGCGCCTCGCCCAGCACGGCGGTGATGCGCGGGTGGTAGCGCAGGGCCGAGTCCATGCGCTGCAGCACGAACCAGTTCTCGGTCCAGCCCGAGATGATGCTGGAGGCGAAGAGCAGTACGCCGGTGAAGGCCGCGAAGAGGAGCGTGGGGCCGAAAAGTGTCAGCGACTGCAGCACATACTCGGCTTTTTCCAAGCTGAGCGGCGCGTGGCCCACAGCCAGCCAGTACGCGCCGCTCAGCAGCAGCACGCCGGGCACGACCAGCGCCAGGTTGCCGATCACGGCGGCCACCTGGGAGCGCACGAGGTGGCTGACCTCGTCGACGAAGTCCTCGACGGCGCCGGGCGCCTGCAGATCCCTGAGTTTGGCGGCCATGGCCGGCGCAGTCATCGCTGGCTGTTTGGTGGCGACGGTCCAGTGCAGCAGTTGCACCAGCACGAAACACAGGGCGTAGTTGAGCCCGGCGGCAAAGCCGCCCCAGAAGGCTGACAGGCCCAGGCCCAGCAGCGCGAACTTCAGCAAGGTGGTCACCGAGATCAGGGCGCCGCCGCCCGCGGCCTTGCGCAGCATGTCGGCGTACTCGGCCCGGTTGCGCGTGATGTAGTGTTCGCCGGTTTCGGCGCTGCGTTCGGCCACCTTGGCCGCCAGCAGGGAGGAGTTGCCCGCGATCAGCGCACGCAGGCTGCGGTTGTTGTGGCCGGCCAGGGTGAGCTGGGCCAGCAGCTTGCCGGTGCCGACGGCGTCGGGGGCCAGCAGGACGTCGAGCAGCAGGCGGCAGCGCAGCACGCGTTCGCGCAGTTGGCGCAGGCGGAACACCACGTCGACCGAGATGCCGTGTTCGTCCAGGTGGGTGTAGACGCTGGCGGCGGCCTGGCGGCAGGCGTCGAGCCGGTCCTTGAAGGCCTGAACGGCCTGGTCCAGGGCGGCCGCGTCGATGGGGCGCTGCTGCAGGGCGCGGCGCAGGGTTTCGAAGTCGACCAGCAGCTCACGGTAGGACTGCTGCTGCGCGCTGTTGTCCATGCGCAGGCGCAGTTCGGGGGCGTAGCCGACGGCGCAGATCTGGCTCACGCAGCAGGCGATGGATTCCTCCAGGGCCGCAAGCCAGGCCCGGGAGCCCGCAGCCGGCAGGCCCAGCGCCGCAGCCAGGCGTTTTTCGGTTTCCTCGTCCAGGCGGCCCAGCCAGGCGGCGTCGAAGTCGTGAGGGAAGAGCAGGGTATGGAGTTCGGAAGCGTCGCGCGTCTGCGGTGTGGCCGGCAGCACGTGGCGCAACAGGCGATTGATGAATTCGCTCAGGAAAACCGGGCGCTGAGCAAAGCCGTGGTCGGCCAGCAGGGTGGTGCCGTCCACGCCGTCCAGCAGGGCCAGCCACCAGGCCTGGGCGCGGGTGCGCAACTCCGCGCCGGTCTCCAGCCGCTCGATCAGCAGTTGCAGGCGTTCCAGGGTGGTGCCGACCGAACTGCGGTCGCCGCGCATCCAGTCCAGCAGGCGGACCAGCCAGAGGTGGCGTTCGACCAGCGTGGCTTCGGGGTCCAGTGCGTCCAGCAGGGTGTCGAGATCGCGCGGTGACGCCATGAACAGGCCCTAGTGCAAAGTACGCGCGCCGCCGCCGGCGCTCAGCGCGTCCAGCACGAACATGGGGATGTCCACGTCGAAGCGCTCGCCATCCTCGGCCACGAAGAAGTAGCTGCCGTGCATGGTGCCGGTAGCTGTGCGCAGGCGGGTGCCGCTGGTGTATTCGAAGGTGGCGCCGGGTTGCAGCAGGGGCTGCTGGCCGACCACGCCCAGGCCGCGCACCTTCTCGGTGTGGCCGCTGGCGTCATTGACGTTCCAGCTGCGCGCGATCAACTGCGCCGGGATCTCGCCGGTGTTGGTGATGGTGATGGTGTAGGCGAAAACGTAGAGTCCCTGCGTCGGCGCCGACTGCTCGGGCAGATGGCGTGGCTGGACTTCGACAAGAATCTGGTACTTGGCCATATATAGTTCCGCATCGTACCTGCGAAAATACCCGTATGAGTAAAACCTACCGCATCGCCCCCTCCATCCTCTCGGCCGATTTCGCCCGTCTGGGCGAGGAGGTGCGCAACGTGGTCGCTGCCGGCGCCGACTGGATCCATTTCGACGTGATGGACAACCATTACGTGCCCAACCTGACCTTCGGCCCCATGGTGTGCCAGGCCCTCAAGCCGCATGCGAAGACCCCCGAGGGCAAGGCCGTGCCGATCGACGTGCACCTCATGGTGCAGCCGGTGGACGCGCTGGCCGCGGCCTTTGCCGATGCGGGCGCCGACCTGATCAGCTTCCACCCCGACGCCTCGGGCCATGTGCACCGCAGCGTGCAGGCCATCAAGAGCAAGGGCTGCCAGGCCGGTCTGGTGTTCAACCCGGCGCAGCCGCTGGATGTGCTGGACTGGGTGATCGAGGACATCGACCTCATCCTCATCATGAGCGTGAACCCGGGTTTCGGCGGGCAAAGCTTCATCGACTCCGCCCTGCGCAAAGTGGAAGCTGCGCGCCAGCGCATCACGGCCTCGGGCAAGGACATCCGACTGGAGGTCGACGGCGGCATCAAGGCCGACAACATCCGCCGCGTGGCCGATGCCGGGGCCGACACCTTCGTGGCCGGCAGCGCCATCTTCGGCAAGCCGGACTACCGCGCCGTGATCCACGCCATGCGCCAGGCGCTGGCCTGAGCGGGGCAGGCGGGCGCGCCCCGCGTGTCGGCCATGAGGTCTGGGTGTACGCTATAAGGCCAGCATCGACGCCAGTTCATGAAAAGCAGCGACACCACGCCTATCGCATCCAAGCCGCAGAGCAAGCGCCGGTCCGGATGGCGGCGCGTGCTGGACTGGCTGCCCGGGCGCAGCCGGCCCAAAGGCGGCACCCATGTGCACCGCCGGGTGCGGCTGGCCCTGTACACGGTGCTGGTGGTGGTGGGCGCGCTGGCCTTGTGGCAGATGCGCCAGCAGCAGCATGCCGAAGAAATCCGGCAAGCCGATGCGGAGATCATTCGTGTGGCCGCTGCCCAGAGCACGCAGATCCAGCGCATGATCATGTTGCTGACCCAGCTGCAGTACCGCGAGGGCAGCGAAGAGGAGCACGTCAACGCACTGGCCGAGACCCTGAGCCAGGCGCAGACCCAGGCCACGCTGCTGGACGAGCTGCTGACGCGCCAGGGGGTCTGGCAGCTGAACGACCGCTCCCAGCTGCGCAGCGCCATCTCCGAATGGCAGAACCGGCGCGAACGCGTCTGGTACCGGGCCCAGTCCCTGCTGTGGCTGATTGACCAGGACAATCAGCGGAAGCGCCCGGTCGCCGCCCAGTTCCTGCTGACCGAACTGGAATCCTTCTGGCTGACGACACAAAGCCTGGTGGACGAATTGCAACTGGCCGCCCAGCGCCGCTCACGCGCCAGCCTGGAGCGGATCGAACTTTCTGGCAACGTCATGCTCGGCGTGCTCTTGCTGCTGATCCTGGCGGTGGCCGAGCCGCTGGTGCTTTTCGTGCGCAGGCAGGGCGAGAATCTGCAGCAGCAATCGACGGATCTCCAGCGCCTGGCCCTGGTGGCGCAGCGCACCTCGAACTGGGTGGCCGTGGTGGATCGCGAACGTCGTGTGCTCTGGTGCAACGAGGCTTTCCTGCGCGGCAAGGGCGGCACGCTGGACGAGGTGCTGGGCCAGCATGCGGCCCTGCTGGCCACCAATGCCTGCAACGACGCCGAGGAAATGACGCGCCTGCTGGCCGAACTGGACATGGGGCTGGCGGTCAGGGTGGATGTCATGCACCGGGGGCGCCATGGCGCGGAGGTCTGGCTCGATGTCGACTACCAGCCCATCCACGACGCGCAGGGCCTGCACACCGGCTTCACGCTGGTGGCTCGCGACATCACCGACACGGTAAACGAGCGCGTGCGCATGCAGACGCTGCTGGACACCCTGCCAGCCGGTGTGGTGCTGCAGTCGGCTCAAGGGGTGGTGATCGAGTGCAACCGCCAGGCCCAGGAGATGCTGGCGTTGCCGGAGCAGAAGCTGCTGGGCCGTGACCGGCTCGCCGAGGACAACATGGTGGTGCGCTCCGACCTCACGCCTTATGCGATAGCGGATCGCCCCAGCGTGCGCACCCTGCGCAGCGGCCAGGGGCTGCGCGGCGAACTCGTCGGCCACATGCGCACGGCGGGTGAGTTGCGCTGGCACATGGTCAACACCGAGCCCATGCATGATGCGGCGGGACACCTGACCGGCGTGATCTCCTGCCTGGTCGATGTGACGCAGCAGCGCGAGCAGCAGCAACTGCTCACGCTGGCTATCGAAAGCGCGTCGCTGGGCGTCTGGCTGTGGGACATACCGAGCGGCCGCATGGACGTGAACGACCGCCTGCTGGCGCTGTTCGGCTATCGGCAGGGGGAGATGGATCTGACGTCAGAGGGCTTCTACCAGCTGATCCACCCCGAAGACCGCGAAGGCTGGCGCTGGGCCATCCGTACCAATCTGCGTGATTCGCACCAGCCCCTGCACTGGGAGGTGCGCATCCACCACGGCAGCGGACGCTGGATGTGGTCGCTGTTCAGTGGCACGGTGGTGGCGCGTGACGCCAGCGGCCGGGCCCTGCGCATGGCAGGCATCTGTTACGACATCAATGCCCAGAAGGAGCTCGAGGAGCAGCTGCGTCAGTCGGCCCGCACCGACAGCCTCACGCGCCTGCCCAACCGGGTCGAACTGCTCAGCCGCATCCATGCCTCGATCCAGCACGCCCGGCAGCAGCCGAGTTACTGCTTCGCGGTGCTCTTCATGGACTTTGACCGCTTCAAGCAGGTCAACGATACGCTGGGCCATTCGGTCGGTGACGAGCTGCTGCGCCAGATCGCCAAGCGACTGGAAGACAGCCTGCGCCCGGGCGACGCTTTCGTGCAGACCAGCGATTTCAGCCAGATGGCCGCGCGCATCGGCGGCGACGAGTTCGTGGTGCTGCTGGAAAACATCCGCGGTGACCTGGACGCCCAGGTGGTGGCGGCACGCCTGCTGGAGGTGCTGGCCGAGCCTTACCAGATCGGCCCGCATCGTGTCAGCTCCACGGCCAGCATCGGCATCGTGACTACGGCGCACATGGCCGACGACCCGGACAGCGTGCTGCGCGACGCCGACATCGCGATGTACGAGGCCAAGCGCCAGGGGCGCGGGCGTTACGAGATGTTCGAGCCCTCCATGCGCAAACGCGTGCATGACGATGTGGAGCTGGAGAACGATCTGCGCCAGGCCATCGGCACGGGCGAGATCCATGTGGTCTACCAGCCCATGATCGACCTGGCCAGCGGCCGTCTGGTCGGTATGGAAGCCTTGGCGCGCTGGTTGCATCCGCAGCGCGGCTCGGTGTCGCCGCTGACCTTCATTCCGGTGGCCGAGGCCACGGGCATGATCGGCCGCCTGGGTGAATTCGTCCTGAAGACGGCCTGCCATGAGCTGGTGCGCCTGCGCACCCTGCTGGGCGAACGCGCACCGGAAACCGTGTCGGTCAACCTCTCTCGCGCCCAACTGCGCCAGGCCGGTTTTGCCGCCAAGCTGTCGGAGCTGCTCTACAGCGCCGGGCTGACGCCGGACGCGCTCATGCTGGAAGTGACCGAGAGCCTGGCGGCCCAGGACGAGGCCATGCAGACCATCCTGCACGAGATCCGCACGCTCGGCGTCGCGCTTTCGCTGGACGATTTCGGCACCGGTTATTCCTCGCTCTCCTGCCTGCACGAACTGCCGGTGAACCAGGTGAAGATCGACCGCTCCTTCGTGAGTCAGGCGCTCACCAGCGACTACCACCGCGTGATGATAGCCGCCACCATCAGCATGGCGCGCACGCTTGGCCTGCAGACCGTTGCCGAAGGGATCGAGACGGCCGAGCAGGCCGCGCTCATGGCCGAACTCGGTTGCGGCAAGGGCCAAGGTTATCTGTACAGCCGGCCGCTGGGCGCCCAGGACCTGGAGCACTGGGCGCTGGCCCTGCCCGCCCCCTCACTCAGGGCTTGATGTCCAGCAGGGCGTTCTTGAGCTGCCAGTCGGCCGGGGCCTTGCCCAGCCAGATGCCCAGCAGGGCTGCAAAGAACTCGGGTTCCTTGAAGGGGGCGCCCTGGACCTTGCCCTTGACCGCGATGGACAGGCCCTGACCGGGGATCCAGTCCAGGCTGAAACTGTCACCGGCCACGAGTCTCTTGTGATCGGAAAAGATCTGGCTCATGCGCATGATGCCGGGGATGAGCTGGACGAAGGCTGCGCGGTCCATATTGTCTTCAATGCCGCGCGAGAACAGCTTGCCCAGTTCGGAGGCATCGATGTCGCGCAGCATGGTGATGCTCATGCGCTTGGGGCCGGGTGCCTTGAGGATCTCCTCCAGCGAGTCGGCCTTGCGGCTCACGTAAAGGCCGGCGGCATAGACCTTGAAGATGGCCTTGTAACGCACGCCGGCGCCATTGAGCTCCAGCTTGCTGCCGTCGACTTCGATTTGCGGCGCGAAATTGACACCGCCCACTTCCAAAGCGGATGCCTGCTGACCCAGGGCGAGCAGCAGGATGAGCAGAGCGGGACGCAAGGGGAACCACATGATCGATGACCTCCAAAATAGTACGATCGTTCGTTCTAATTATCCGGGGCCGGCCTTTTCCGGGGCTTAGGGTTTTTCTGGGGGTGGGCGCCTTTGCTAAACTGGCCCCATGTTCATTCACCGCCTCATCAGCACAGGTTGCAGCGACCGGGGAGCCTGGCCCTGGCGTACCTG
>JAGWTL010000439.1 GCA_028869035.1 Burkholderiales bacterium
CAGGGTGTAGGACTTGAGCTTGCTCGCCTTCAGACAGTCCAGCGCCAGCAGCAGGGCTTCCAGGTCGGCCTCCAGGCCGGCGTGGCCGTAGATCTCGGCGCCGAACTGCAGGGGCTCGCGCGTGGCATGCGGGCTGGCCGGGCGCGTGTGCACCACCGGGCCGCAGTAGCACAGGCGGGCCACGCCGCGGCGGTTGAGCAGGTGGGCGTCGATACGGGCGACCTGGGGCGTGGTGTCGGGGCGCAGGCCCATGGCACGGCCCGAGAGCTGGTCCACCAGGGTGAAGGTCTGCAGCTTGAGCGCCTGGCCGGTGCCGGTCAGCAGCGACTCGAGGTGCTCCAGCAGCGGCGGCATGACGAGTTCATAGCCGTAGCAGCGCGCCATGTCGAGCAGGTCGCGGCGCAGTTCCTCGATGTGACGGGCCTCGGAAGGCAGGACATCGGCAATGTGATCCGGCAGGAGCCAGGCGGACATGGGAAAGGGGGGCTGTTAAAAACGTGATTTTACCGGTGTTACGACCGGTAAAAATCAGACGCGTTTTCAGAATTGCAGCCAGAGCAGCCCCAGCACGCCGGCCAGGATGCTGCAGAGACCGAAAAATCGGATCTGGCCGTCGCTCAGGCTCAGGATCTGGCTGAACATGCGGCGCCAGCCGCCGGGGGAGACGAAAGGAAAAAGGCCCTCGATCACCAGAACGAAGGCCATCGCCAGCCAGAAGGCGTCACTGCTCACGCTTTATTTCTTGGGCGCCGCGCCCTGGCCGCGGAAGACCTTGAAGAACTCCGAGCCGCTGGGATCGAGCACCATCACGTCGTTCTTGCTGGCGAAACTGGCCTTGTAGGCCTCCAGGCTGCGGTAGAACTGGGCAAAGCCGGGGTCGCGGCCGAAGGCCTCGGCGTAGACGCGCGCGGCCTCGGCGTCGCCCTGGCCCTTGATCTTCTGCGCGTCGCGGTAGGCGTTGGCCACCGTCACCTCGCGCTGGCGGTCGGCGTCGGCGCGGATCTTCTCGCCCTCGGCCGCGCCGGTGGAACGCAGCTCGTTGGCCACGCGCTTGCGCTCGGCCTCCATGCGGCGGTAGACCGATTCGGTGATGGTGTCCACGTAGTCGGCACGCGTCATGCGCACGTCGATGATGTCCACGCCCCAAGGTTTGGCGCCTTTGACAGCGTTCAACACCTCGCGCTTGACGTCTTCCATCACCACGTCGCGCTTGGTGGCGAGCAGTTCTTTCACGGTGCGCTTGTTGACCTCTTCTTGGAAGGCGTTTCGCACCACGCGGTTGAGCTGCATGGCGCCGGCTTTTTCATCCAGCCCGACGTTGCGAATGTAGGCCTGCGGGTCGCTGATGCGCCAGCGCACATACCAGTCGATGACGACGCGCTGCTTTTCGGCCGTCAGCACGGGCTCGGTGTCGGTGCTGTCCAGCGTCAACAAGCGCTTGTCGATGTACGACACGGTCTGGAACGGTGGCGGCAACTTGATGTTGAGGCCGGGCTCGGTGATGACGCGGTTGATCTGACCGAGCGAATAGACGATGCCGAATTGGCGCTGGTCAACAACGAACAGCGACATGGCGGCCAGCGCCAAAGCCAAGATGG
>JAGWTL010000115.1 GCA_028869035.1 Burkholderiales bacterium
TGCGGCTGCAGCATGCTGGCCTCGCGCGGCAGGTGGAAATCCCACAGGCGCGAGATCCAGAAGCGCAGGGCGCCGGCGCGCAGCATGCCCGGCAGCAGCTGGCGCTCGGCCGCGCTCAAGGGGCGCACGGCGGCGTAGGCCTGCACAAAGGCGGCGCTGCGTTCCATATCGGTCTCGCCCGTGGCCAGATCGATGCACCAGTCGTTCAGGCAGACCGCGATGTCGAAGAGGAAGGTGTCGACGCCGGCGAAATAGAAGTCGAAGAAGCCGCTGAGTTCGGGCGCGTCGGCCGGGCCGTCGAACATGACGTTGTCGCGGAACAGGTCGGCGTGGATGGGTCCGCGCGGCAGGGCCGTGTAGGCCGGCGATGTGGCCAGGTGGTTCTGGTAGGCCAGCTCGCTGCGCAGCAGGGCGGCCTGCTCGGCGGCTATGTGCGGCAGCACCAGGGGCACGGTCTCGTTCCACCAGGGCAGGCCGCGCAGATTGGGCTGATGGCGCGCGTAGTCGCGCCCGGCCAGGTGCATCTGCGCCAGCATGCCGCCCACGGCAGCGCAGTGGCTTGCCGTGGGCTGGAGTTCGTGCTGGCCGCGCAGGCGGTTCACCACGGCGGCCGGCTTGCCCTGGAGTCTGTGCAGGATGTCGCCGTCGCGGTTGGCGGCCGGGTCCGGCACCGGGATGCCCTGCAGCGCCAGATGCTTCATGAGGTGCAGGTAGAAGGGCAGCTGTTCGAAGGTGAGGCGCTCGAACAGGGTCAGCACGTACTGGCCCTGGTCGGTGGTGGCGAAGTAGTTGGTGTTTTCGATGCCGCTCTGGATGCCGCGCAGTTCCTGCAGTGGGCCGAGCTGGAGGTCTTGCAGCAGGGTGTTGGCCTCGTCGAAAGAGACTTCGGTAAAGACAGCCATCGGATCAATACTTCAGGATGTTCCACCCGCCGGTGCCGCTGCGTTCGCGGTCGGTGCTGGCGGGGTTGCGGTTATTGCTTTCGGGCGCGACCTGGTAGGCCGGGGCATCGCCCTTGGGTTGGACGGTGATGCTTTTGGTCTCGCCGCCCACGCGCAATTCGTCGATGCGCGCGCCCGCGTCTTCGTGGCGGATGCGCTCGATCTTCTGTTCGGTGCCGCCGGGCGGGGGCGGGGCGACGTCGCGGGGCAGCGCCGCAGGCTTCTGGGCCAGGGCCGCGGCTGCCGCCAGGCCGCACAGGGCCACCAGCAGTTGGGAAAAACGGGGGAGGGAGACGGGCATCCCGCAATTGTAGAGGGCGCCGCCACAGGGTCCGGGCGCAGGCACAATCGGCATCTGCCCTACGGACCCTGCTCATGAGCGACAAGAAAACCCTGCTGCTGGTCGACGGTTCCAGCTACCTGTACCGCGCTTTCCACGCCATGCCGGACCTGCGCGCTGTGCCGGGGGACCCGACGAGTCCGCCCACCGGCGCCATCCGCGGCATGATCAATATGCTGCAGAGCCTGCGCAAGGACGTGCCGGCCGACTACGCGGCCTGCGTCTTCGACGCCAAGGGCCCGACCTTCCGCGACGCGATCTACCCCGAGTACAAGGCGCAGCGCTCCCCCATGCCGGACGATCTGCGCGCGCAGATCGAGCCCATCCACGAGGTGGTGCGCCTGATGGGCTGGAAGGTGCTGGATGTGCCGGGTGTGGAGGCCGACGACGTGATCGGCACCCTGGCCGTGGCCGGTGCGAGTCAGGACGTGGAGGTGATCGTCAGCAGCGGCGACAAGGACCTGGCCCAGCTGGTGACGCCGCACATCACCATCGTCGACACCATGAACGGCAAGCGCCGCGACGTGGCGGGTGTGGAGGCCGAGTTCGGCGTGCCCCCGCATCTGATGATCGATTACCAGACCCTGGTGGGTGACACGGTAGACAACGTGCCGGGCGTGGAGAAGGTGGGCCCCAAGACCGCCGCCAAGTGGCTGAAGGAATACGGTTCGCTGGACAACATCGTGGCCAACGCCGACGCCATCAAGGGCGCGGCCGGCGAGAACCTCAAGAAGGCCCTGGACTGGTTGCCCACGGGCCGCCAGCTGCTGACCATCAAGACCGACTGCGATCTGAACGGCTGGGTGAGCGGCCTGCCGGCACTGGATGCCGTGCGGGTGGGTGAGCCCGACACGGCGGCGCTCAAGGACTTCTACGAGAAATACGGCTTCAAGGGCCTGGCGCGGTCTTTGGGTGGTGTGACAGAAAAGTCCGTTCGCCCTGAGCTTGTCGAAGGGCTTCGACAGGCTCAGCCTGAACGGGGATTGTTTGATGAGCCGCAAGAACCTCCTACGCCACGCGTGAGCCAGCTCAAGTACGACACCATCCTCGACTGGGACAGCTTCGACCGCTGGCTGCTCAAGGTGCAGGCCGCCGAGCTGGTGGCGCTGGACACCGAGACCACCTCGCTGGACGAGATGGTGGCCGAGATCGTGGGCATCTCCTTCAGTGTGGTGCCGGGCGAAGCGGCCTACATTCCGCTCACGCACGATTACCCCGATGCGCCCACGCAGTTGCCGCGCGACGAGGTGCTGGCCAAGCTCAAGCCCTGGCTGGAAAATCCCGCGCACAAGAAGCTGGGGCAGCATGTCAAGTACGACCGCCACGTCCTGGCCAACCACGGCATCGAGGTGCAGGGCTATGCGCACGACACCATGCTGCAGAGTTATGTGCTCGAAGTGCACAAACCCCACGGCCTGGCCAGCCTGGCCGAGCGCCACCTGGGGCGCAGCGGCATCCAGTACGAAGACCTGTGCGGCAAGGGTGCCAAGCAGATTTCCTTCAGCCAGGTCGCCATCGACAAGGCGGCTGAATACTCCTGTGAAGACTCGGACCAGACCCTGGACGTGCACCGTGTGCTGTGGCCGCTGCTGCAGGCCGACGAGAAGCTGAAGTTCATCTATGCGCTGGAGATGACCAGTTCGGAAACGCTGTACCGCATCGAACGCAACGGCGTGCTGATCGACGCGCCCACCCTGGCCAACCAGAGCCACGAGCTGGGCCAGCGCATCCTGCAGCTGGAACAGGAAGCGCACGAGCTGGCGGGGCAGCCCTTCAACCTCGGCTCACCGAAGCAGATCGGCGAGATCTTCTTCACCAAGCTGGGCCTGCCCGTCGTGAAGAAGACGGCCACCGGCGCGCCGAGCACGGACGAAGAAGTGCTGGAGAAGCTGGCAGAAGATTTCCCCCTGCCGGCCAAGATCCTGGAGCACCGCGGCCTCTCCAAGCTCAAGGGCACCTACACCGACAAGCTGGCCCTGATGGTCCACCCACGCACCGGCCGTGTGCACACGCATTACGCGCAGGCCGTGGCCGTGACGGGGCGGCTATCGAGCAACGACCCGAACCTGCAGAACATCCCCATCCGCACGCCCGAAGGCCGGCGCGTGCGCGAGGCCTTTGTGGCCCCGGCGGGTTGTGTGATTGCCAGCGCCGACTATTCGCAGATCGAGCTGCGCATCATGGCCCACATCAGCGGCGACGCCGCCCTGCTGCTGGCCTTCCACGACGGCATGGACGTGCACCGCGCCACCGCGTCGGAAGTCTTCGGTGTGCCCACCAGCCAGGTCAGCAGCGAGCAGCGCCGTTACGCCAAGGTCATCAACTTCGGCCTGATCTACGGCATGAGCGCCTTCGGCCTGGCCCGATCCTTAAGCATCGACAACACGGCGGCGAAGAACTACATCGAGCGCTACTTCGACCGTTACCCCGGGGTGAAGCGCTATATGGACGAGACGCGCCAGCAGGCCAAGGCACGCGGTTATGTCGAAACCGTCTTCGGCCGCCGCCTTTACCTGCCCGAGATCAACTCACCCAACGGCCCGCGCCGCAGCGGCGCAGAACGCGCCGCCATCAACGCGCCCATGCAGGGCACGGCGGCCGACCTCATCAAGCTCAGCATGAACAAGGTGCAGGAAGTCATCGATGCCGAGCAGCGCAAGACCAAGATGATCATGCAGGTGCACGACGAACTGGTTTTCGAAGTGCCGGAAGAGGAGGTCACCTGGCTGCGCCATGAGATCCCGAAGATCATGGCCGGCGTGGCCCAGCTCAAGGTGCCCCTGCTGGCCGAGGTGGGCGTGGGGCCGAACTGGGACAAGGCGCACTGAGAGGCTGTATTTCTCCCCTTCTGGCGCTTGGCAGCTGCGGCTGTTTGGCAGGACAATGCACCGGAACGTTCGAATCCGTCATATGAACGCCGTCATGCCACCCCGACTTCTGCAGGCCCGCGCTGCCCCCGCGCTGGCCGCGTGGCTGGTCATGGCCGGCTTGCTGCTCGCATTTTCTGTTCCAGCTTTCGCGCAGGGTGCCGCAGCGGCGGCCGAGGGCACGCCCCCCATGGACCTGCCCAAACCCGCCACCAGGATCTACAAATCCCTCTCGGGCGGCACGACCTCGTTTTCCGACCGGCCACCGAGCCACGGGGCCTACGTGGTGCTCAGGCCCCAGTGTTTTGCCTGCAACCCCACGTCCGCGGTGGACTGGCATGCCACCCGTCTGTACCGGGACGCATTTGCCGAAGAGATCAACGTGGCCGCACGCCAGTACAAGGTCGATCCGGCCCTGGTGCGTGCCGTGATCCACGCCGAGTCGGGTTTCAACGTCCATGCCCGTTCACCCAAGGGCGCGGTCGGCCTGATGCAGCTCATGCCCGCGACGGCGAAGGTGCTGGGGGTGGCCAATCCCCGGGTGCCCCGCGAGAACATCCATGGCGGTGCGAAGTACCTGGCCGACCTGCTGGCCCAGTTCAAGAACGACGTGATGCTGGCCACCGCCGCCTACAACGCCGGCCCGCAGGCCGTGCAGAAGTACGCGGGCGTGCCGCCCTATGCCGAGACCCAGGTCTATGTGCAGCGCGTGCGCATCCTGCACCAGCGCTACAAGAGCGGCCCCCAGAGCTGAGCCTGGGCTCCCTGCCTAATCACCCGTTTCAGCACGGGCATCGTCCCTGGCTGAAAATGCAGCCATGAAATCACTCAAGGACATCGCTCTTTCCATGCTGGACCTGGTGGCCGTACGCGAAGGCGGCACGGTGGCCGAGGCGCTGGGCATCGCCCTGCGCACCGCGCAGCACGCCGAAGCCCTGGGCTTCACGCGTTACTGGCTGGCCGAGCACCACAATATGCCGGGCATCGCCAGCTCGGCCACGGCGGTGCTGGTGGGGCATATCGCCGGGGGCACCCAGCGCATCCGTGTGGGTTCGGGCGGCATCATGCTGCCCAACCACGCGCCGCTGGTGGTGGCCGAGGCCTTCGGAACGCTCGCCGAGCTCTATCCGGGGCGCATCGACCTGGGCCTGGGCCGCGCGCCCGGCACCGACCCCATGACCATGCGCGCGCTGCGCCGTGACCGCGTGGAGACCGAGGAAGATTTCCCGCGCGACGTGGCCGAGCTGCAGCGCCTGCTGGGCCCGGCCCAGCCCGGCCAGCGCCTGGTCGCCATGCCCGGCGCCGGCACCAACGTGCCCATCTGGCTGCTGGGCTCCAGCCTGTTCTCGGCGCGCCTGGCGGCGGAGCAGGGCCTGCCCTATGCTTTTGCCTCGCACTTCGCGCCGCGCCTGCTTCTGCAGGCCATCGAGATCTACCGCAGCCAGTTCCGCCCCTCGGCCACGCTGGCGCAACCCCATGTGGCCATCGGCGTGCCGGTGATCGCCGCGCCGACCGACGAGGAGGCCGAGTTCCTGGCCAGCAGCACCTACCAGCGTGTGCTGGGCATCATCACGGGCAAACGCGGCCGCCTGGCGCCGCCGGTGCAAGACTTCATGGCGCAGCTGCACCCGCAGGAGCGCGCAGCGATTGCCGACTTCCTGGCCATGGCCGTGATCGGCGGGCCGCAGACCGTGCGCGCCGGTTTCGAGCAACTGGCCCAGGCCACGCAGGCCGACGAGTTCATCCTGGTTTCTGACGTTTACGATGCCGAGCTGCGCCTGCGCTCGCTGGACATCGCGGCCGCGGCGCGCAGCCTGGTCCCGGTAGCGGCTTGAAGCACAATACGTCCCCATGAACGACAGCACCGCATCCCAGGCTTCGCAGCGCCCCGAGCTGCCCGACCGCCTCTGCATCGATCCGCGCAGCCCGCACCATGTGGCGGCCGTGTTCGAGCACGACGTAGGCATCACCTTCAACGGCAAGGAACGCAAGGACGTGGAGGAGTACTGCATCAGCGAAGGCTGGGTCAAGGTGCCCGCCGGCAAGACGCTGGACCGCAGGGGCAAGCCGCTGATGATCAAGCTCAAGGGCAAGGTCGAGGCCTTCTACCGCTGACCGCAAGCTGACCAATTTCGATGCCCGCACCTGTTATTGTTGCGTTGCGCATTCCCTTGAGCGTATGCGTCGTTTACATCGTCGAACCCTAGGAAATCTGAACATGAACAAGTTGCTCGCTGCCCTGATCGCCGGCCTGTTTGCCGCAGGTGCTTACGCCCAGGCCCCCGCTCCTGCTGTGGCTCCGGCTCCGGCGGTTGCACCGGCACCGGCCGTGGCCCCCACCAAGCCCGAGACCAAGCCCGAAGCCCGCGCTGACAAGAAGAAAAAGAGCAAGGTCAGCAAGTCCAGCAAGGCCAAGAAGTCCAAGAAAAAGGCAGAGATGAAGGAAGGCGCCGCCAAGTAAAGGCCGCTGCCTTCTGCGCAAGGCCCGCTACGGCGGGCTTTTTGCATGGGCTCTCGTAAAGCGCCGCCAGGACAGGCTTCAGTCCACGCCCACCAGCCTGGCCTTCACGCTTTTGCCCTTGACCTTGCCCGCGTTGAGCCGGGCGACCGCCTCGCTGGCAATGCCGCGCTCCACGGCCACGAAGGTGCAGAACTCGGTGACGTTGATCTTGCCGATCTGCTCGCGTGTGTAGCCGGCCTCGCCGGTCAGCGCGCCCAGCACGTCGCCGGGGCGGATCTTTTCCTTGCGGCCGCCCAGGATCTGCAGGGTGGTCATGGGCGGCAGCAGGGGCTCCTTGCTGGCCGGTTTCAATTCGTCCAGCTTGTGCCAGACAGACTCCTGCGTCTGGTACTGCTCGATGCGGCCCACGGCCCCCATCTCGTCCATGCTGGCCAGGCTCAGGGCCAGGCCGGACTCGCCCGCGCGGCCGGTGCGGCCGATGCGGTGCACATGCACCTCGGGGTCGGGCGAGATGTCCACATTGACCACGGCTTCGAGCTGTGTGATGTCCAGTCCGCGTGAGGCCACGTCGGTGGCCACCAGCACCGAGCAGCTGCGGTTGGCGAACTGCGCCAGCACCTGGTCGCGTTCGCGCTGCTCCAGTTCGCCGTAGAGCGCCAGCGCGCTGATGCCCTGGCTTTGCAGCAGCGCCACCAGTTCCTTGCAGCGTTGTTTGGTGTTGCAGAAGGCCAGGGTGCTGACCGGGCGGAAGTGCAGCAGCAGCTGGGCCACGGCCTGCAGGCGGGTGGCGCGTGTCACCTCGTAGAAACGCTGCTCGATCTTCGGCGCGCTCTGCTTCGTTTCCACCTTCACCTGCTGCGGATCGCGCAGGAACCGGGTGGCGATCCTGGCGATACCTTCGGGGTAGGTGGCCGAGAACAGCAGGGTCTGCCGTTCCCGGGGGCACTGCTGGGCCACGGTGGCGATGTCGTCGAAGAAGCCCATGTCCAGCATGCGATCGGCTTCGTCGAGCACGAGGGTGTTGAGGGCGGCCAGGTCCAGGGTGCCGCGCTGCAGGTGGTCCATGATGCGCCCCGGCGTGCCCACCACGATGTGGGCGCCATGCTCCAGGCTGGCGCTCTGCATGCGCAGCGGCACGCCGCCGCAGAGGGTGACGATCTTGATGTTGTCCTGCGCGCGCGCCAGGCGCCGCAGCTCCACGGTCACCTGGTCGGCCAGCTCGCGCGTGGGGCACAGCACCAGGGACTGCACGGCAAAACGCCGCGGGTTCAGGTTGGTCAACACCACCAGGGCGAAGGCCGCGGTCTTGCCGCTGCCGGTCTGGGCCTGGGCGATCAGGTCCTTGCCCATCAGCGCCAGGGGCAGGCTGGCGGCCTGGATCGGCGTCATCGCGCTGTAACCCAGCTGCTGCAGGTTCTCCAGCATGGCGGGGCTCAGGGGCAGGGTGCTGAAGGCGGTGGGGCTGGACATGCCCGATTATCGGGCTTCGCAGCGTGGGGGATTGGGTAGGCGCTGTGCAACGGGGCGGGAGGGCCCCTAGACTACGAATTCCCAAACACCGAGATGAGGAGCCCCCGATGATGAACCGCGATCTTGAAACCGAATTCAAGGCCCTGCTGCCGGGCCGGAGTACCGAGATGGGCGCCACGCGCCGCACGGCGCTCAAGGCCGCGCTGGGCGTGGGTTATGCCGCTTCCGTCCTGCCCGTCATGGCGCAGACCGTGATCAAGACCCCGACCGACGGCC
>JAGWTL010000116.1 GCA_028869035.1 Burkholderiales bacterium
CTGCCGTGGCGATTCCGAAGTTTGTGGATCTCAAGACCGATGCGGCCGTGGCTGCCACTCAGGGCGTGGCCGGCGGCCTGTCCTCGGCTTCCGCGGTGAACTACGCAGCCCGCAGCGCAAAGGGTGCGACCACTGCGACCGTCGCCATTACCAACTGCGACCAAGTGCCGCAAGCTATGCAAGGCGGTATCGACACGTCCGTCTATTCAATCCTACCGCAGGCTGTGACCGCCGGCACGACGGCAACCTGCACGCTGTCGAGCAACAAGACCAGCCCGGCGACGACGGCTTCCTTCTCCGCCATCGGCATCAACTGACACCCAGGGGCTATGAGCCCTGGCCGCTAACGCGAGGTCTTCTTCGGAAGCCTCGCGTTTTGCTTTCTGGGGGCTGGTCACCGCGCGCTGCGTTCATCCTGGATTTCATCGCAAGGCGGTTTTGCCGGACAATTCGCCAAATAGTACGCAAAGGTGTGTCCGTATCGTCACAGCTATGTGTTCAGCTATGAAAAACGAAGCAAAATAGTGAATGTACAAGTATCGACTCCGTGGTCCAGCCTGATGAAGCCGATAAACCTTAATTTTCTGTCTGAAATGATCATTGCATGGGGGCTGCTCCGGTGGCTTTGATCCTGCCGCGTTTTTTGACTCGGCGTGGCCGGCAAGTCGAGCAGTTGGTGCTGGCCTGGGACGGCCAGGCCCTGGCCTACGTCCAGGCACGCCAGGACACGGACGACCGGTATCGCGTGCAGCGTTTCGGGGTGCTGCGTCCTGAGGGGGGCAAGCCCGGCGATGAACTGGCGCGTCAGCTGACGACGCTGGGGCTGCGTGGCAAGGCTGTGCGGGCCATGCTGAGGCCGGCGCAGTACCAGATGCTGCAGATCGATGCGCCGGCCGTGCCGCCCGAGGAGTTGCGCAAGGCCGCGCGCTGGCAGATCCGGGAAATGGTCAATATGCACGTGGACGACCTCACGCTGGATGTGCTCAAGGTCGGCGATGACAAGGTCCGGGCCTCGGGCAGCGTGTTTGTGGTGGCCGCGGCCAATGCCGTGATACGGGACCTCATGCAGACGGCTCAGGCGGCCCGCTGCGACGTCGAGGTCATCGACATTCAGGATCTGGCGCAGCGCAACCTGCAGTCGGCGCTGGCCCGTCGCACGGGGGGCGCCGAGCGTGCCCACGCCGCGATCGTGATGGTGGATGACAGCCAGGCCCTGCTGACCATCTGCGCGAACGAAGAGCTGTTCTACACCCGCCGCATCGATCTGGGGACGGGTTTCATGCAGGCCGCCTGGGGACAGACGCTTGCGGCCGCGAACGTCGAAGCCGATCTGGCGCTCACGCCGCCTGGGCAGGAGACCGACCCGGCCCAGCGCCTGGTGGTGGAAACCCAGCGTTCGCTGGATCTTTGGGACCGTACCTGGCCCATGCTGGCGCTGGACCGCATCGGCGTGCAGGCAGGCTCTCGCACTGCTGAATTGGCCGCCCTGCTGGCACGCGAACTGGGGCAGGCCGTGACAGCGCTGGACGTGTCGGCACAGTTCCCGGGGTTCGAGGGAGGCAGTGAGGCGGACCGGTTGCTGTGCTGGCCTTTGCTCGGTGTGCTGCTGCGCGTTGAAGGGCGCAAGCTCTGAGCCGCAGAAAGAAGACCATGCCCCAGCAAATCAATCTCTGCAACCCGATCTTCCTGACGCAAAAGCGTTATTTCTCGGCGTCCACCATGGCGCGCTCGCTGGGTGTGTTCGTGCTGCTGGGCGGCCTGCTGTCGGGCTACTGGTCCTGGACCCTGCGTTCCCTGAACGCCGGCTACCAGCAATCGGTAAACAACAACCAGCGTGAGATCACGCGCCTGCAGGCCGCCATCCAGATCAACCGGGCGAATGCGGCGCCAGCCGATGCTGCCCAGCTGAAGGAATTGCAGGCCCGGCAGACCGAGCTGCAGCAGCGCGAACTGCTGTTGCGCGAGCTCAGGCGCGGGCTGCTGCGCGAAGGCTACGGGCACGCGGCCCGCCTGCAGCTGGTGGCCCGCAGCATCCCGCCGCAAGCCTGGGTGACCGAAGTCCGCGCCGACGACCTGCGCCTGGAACTCAGCGGCTACACGCTGGAGCCGGCCGCCCTCAATGGCTGGGTGACCAGGCTGTCGGAGAGCCCCCTGCTCGAAGGGCAGCAACTGTCCGTCGTCAAGGTGGAGCGCGTGAAACCCGAGCAGCGTGCCGCTGGCGCCGCAGCCGTACCGGCGGTTTCCGGGCCGCTGTGGTCCTACACCCTGGTGACGGCCTTGCCCCCCCAGGCTGGCACGGGAGGCAAGCCATGAAGGCCTGGTGGACCAAGCTGGCCGCACGCATCGATGCGCTGAGCCTGCGCGAGCGGGCGTTCCTGTTTCTGACCCTGATCGTCCTGTCCATGCTGCTGG
Organism: Burkholderiales bacterium; assembly: GCA_028869035.1. GTDB lineage: Bacteria > Pseudomonadota > Gammaproteobacteria > Burkholderiales > Burkholderiaceae_C > Hylemonella. The sequence continues at coordinate 2,413 of JAGWTL010000116.1, forward strand.
CCAATGTGCTGTGGCTGGCGCCGGTCCAGGCGCTGCATCAGCAGATCGCGCAGCGTTTTGCCGCACAGGATACCGAGTTGCAACGCCTGCGCGATGAGCTCAGGAACAGCGGCAACGAGACCGGGCCGGGCCAGCAGGTGCGCGAGGAACTGGCGCAGGTGCGCGAACGCCTGACGGTCGTGAACCAGGAAATCGCGCAGATGCCGCTGGCGAAAGCGGACGGGACGCCCCTGACCAAGGTGCTGGTGCATTTCCTGCGCCGGCACGAGGGCCTGGTATTGGTACGCACCGCCACGCTGGCCCCCGAAATCCGCGCCGGGCAGGAGGCCACGGCGGCGGGCATGACGCGCCAGGGCCTGGAGCTGACGGTGGCCGGTTCATATCACGAACTGACCCTTTATGTTCAGACCCTGGAGCGCGCCTTGCCGGCCTTGCGCTGGGGTGTCATGAAGATGAGCAGTGAACGTCAACAATCGGCCGAGCTGACCTTGCAGGTCTGGCTCGTGGGAGCTGCGCCATGAGCGGCTTGCGGATCGGTCTGGCGCTGTTGCTGCTTTCGGCCTCACTGGGGGCTGAGACCTTGCGCGATCCCACTTTGCCGCCGGGCGGCGGCGGGGGCGGGGCGGCTGCGCCGGCCGCCCGTGCCAACCAGGGGCGCTGGCCCGTGATTGTGGTGGATGGCCGGCCCCATGTGGCTGTGGGCACCCGCCTCTACGCCGAAGGCCAGATGCTGGGCCGGGCCCGCATCGAACGCATCACCGAAACCGAGGTCTGGCTGCGCGAGGGGCGCGCCCTGCGCAAGGTTCCGCTTTATGCGGGTGTGCTGCGCCGCAGCGTGCCTCCTGAACAGCCCTGAATTTCACCTTTATGCATGAAAATGGCAACATCATGACCGCAACGACGACCACCCGTCTCCTCCGCCGGCCAGCAATGCCCGGGCTGATGCCCGGCCTCGTCCTGTGCCTGGGTCTGCTGGCAGGTTGTGCCGAGCGGCCGCGCCGCACCCCCGACGTGGCTGAAACGATCCGCACGGAACTGGCAGCAGCACCCAAGACCGCCGCCAGTGGCACCGTGCCCGCACGTGTCAGTGACGCGCTGGCCGAGCCGGCGCCGCCGACCGTGCCGGCGCCGCCCGAGCCGCGCCTGGACCTGCTGGTCAACAACGCCAATGCGCGCGAAGTCTTCCTGGCCCTGGTGGCCGACACGCGCTACAGCATGCTGATGCATCCCGATGTGACGGGGGGCATTTCCGTGACGCTGCGCGGCGTGACGGTGAAAGAGGCCCTGGAGTCCATCCGCGATGTCTACGGCTACGACTTCCGTATCGAGGGGCGCCGCATCACCATCTACGCGCCCACGCTGCAGACGCGCATTTTCACGCTGAACTACCCGCATGCGCAGCGCATCGGACGCAGCGAGGTGCGAGTGTCCTCCGGTTCCGCGCCGGCCAACACGGGCGTCGTGGGCGCTACGGGGGTGGCTACCACGGCGATGGCGCAGCAGGGTGCCGCTGCCCAGAGCACCCAGCGCCAGGGCGAGAGCAGCCGCATCTCGACCGATTCGAAATCGGATTTCTGGACCGAGCTGTCGGATGCCGTGCGCGGCCTGGTGGGCAAGGGTGAGGGCCGCAACGTGGTGATCAGCCCGCAGGCCGGCATCATGGCCGTGCGCGCCATGCCCGAGGAACTGCGCCAGGTGGAGCGCTTCCTGAAGGCGACCCAGGTGGCGGTCGAGCGCCAGGTCATGCTGGAAGCCAAGATCGTCGAGGTCGAGCTGCGTGAAGGCCAGCAAAGCGGCATCAACTGGGGCGCTTTCGGCTCCGACAGCAATGGCACCGGTCTGCTCGGCGTGCTGGGCAGTGGTGTGGCGACTTCCAACGCGCTGCTGGCGTCCGGTGCGACTGCTTCGGGGGTGACGCCGGTTCGGATTCCTTCGGTGGCCGCGGGCGGCGGCCTGTTCGGCCTGGCGCTGGCCACCAGCCAGTTCGCGGTCGTTATGGGTTTCCTGGAGTCGCAGGGTGATGTGCAAACCCTCTCGAGCCCGCGTCTGGCCACACTCAACAACCAGAAGGCCGTGCTCAAGGTCGGTGCGGACGATTATTTCGTGACCAACGTCACCGGCGGCACGACGACCAGCAGTGGCGTGGCCGGCGTGGCCGGCAGCACCACGCTGCCCACGCTGACGCTCACACCCTTCTTCTCGGGCATCGCGCTGGACGTGACACCGCAGATCGATGACGGCAGCAGCATCATGCTGCACATCCATCCCTCGGTGACCACGGTCACGGAGAAGACCAAGGACGTGGACCTGGGCAGTGTCGGTCTTTACCGTCTGCCGCTGGCTTCCAGCAGTGTCAACGAGACCGATACCATGGTCCGCCTGCAGGACGGCAATATCGCGGCCATCGGCGGCCTGATGCAGATCTCTTCGAGCCGAAGCGCTTCGGGCGTGCCGGGGTCGACGGCCGAGGGCAATCCCTTCGGTTTCCTGCTGGGCAACCGCGCCAGCGCCGCCCGCAAGAAAGAGCTGGTGGTTCTGATCAAGCCCACCATCATCCGCACCGCGCAGGACTGGGAGGCGCAGACCGAGCGCTCGCGCGCCGCGCTGGAAGACATCGATGCCAGCCGTCGTCGCGTGATCAGGCTCGAAGGTGCGGGGCCGGATTCGCCTGCGACGCCTGCGGCCAGGTAAATCATGTACCTGCGGCACTTTTCCCTGCGTGAACTGCCGTTCTCCATCACGCCCGACCCGGCCTTTTTCTATCCGCACGAAGGGGCGCAGGCGGCGTTGAACACCCTGCTGATCGCCCTACGCAGTGGCGAGGGCTTTCTCAAGATCGTGGGTGAGGTCGGTTGCGGCAAGACCCTGCTGTGCCGCCAGCTGCTGCGCAGCCTGCAGGACGAATTCGTCACCGCCTACATCCCCAACCCCGACATGGGGCCGGATGATCTGCTGATGGCCCTGGCGCGGGAGCTCGGTATCGAGCTGGCGCCCCCGCTCAGCCGGCACCAGGTGCTGTCCAGCCTGCAGGAAGGCCTGCTCAGGCACGCCGAGGCCGGGCGCTCGGTGCTGGTCTGCATCGACGAGGCGCAGGCCACCCGCATGGCCACCCTGGAGAGCCTGCGGCTTCTGTCCAACCTGGAAACCGAGAAGCGCAAGCTGCTGCAGATCGTTTTGTTCGGCCAGCCTGAGCTCGATGAAATTCTGGCGCGCCCGCAGATACGCCAGCTCCTGCAGCGCATCACCTTCAGTGAATACCTGGGAGGCATGCAGCCCGAGCGGGTGGGGGCCTATCTGGCGCACCGCCTGGCCGTGGCCGCCGCAGACGGCTTGACCGATATCCGCGTGTTCGAGCCTGCCGCTGCCGTGGCCCTGGCACGTTGCAGCCGTGGCGTGCCGCGCCTGGTCAATGTGCTGGCCCACAAATGCCTGTTGCTGGCCTTCGGCGAAAACACGCATCGCGTGCTGGAGCGCCATGTGACGCTGGCCGCAGCCGATACGCCTGGGGTGCAACTGCACACGGGACCTGGCTCACGCTGGTCCCCCGCCCGTTGGTGGCGTCGTCTGCTGGGGCCGCGTTCCGTTAAACCGCAAGCAGGGGGAACAGTGTGAGCGTCATCAACAAGATGCTGCGAGATCTCGACGCCCGGCGAGCCGATGGCGCCGTGCCCGACTATCCGCGCCAGGCCAGTCCGGCCGCCATGCAGGGCACGGCCAGCGTGGTGACGTCTGCGCAGCGCCGATCCTCCGCACCTTGGTTGTTGGCTGTCTTGCTGCTGTTGACTGCAGGCGCAGCGGTGTATTGGCGCCTGGAACCGGGTGCGCCTGCCGTGCCAACGCCGGCGCCGGCCGAACTTCCGGCCAGTCCGCCGATGCCAGCCGCTTCGGCACCGGAGCCAGTAGCCAGCGCAGCGGTCGAGCCTGCCATCGCGGTGAGCGAAGGCGCTGCTGTGGTCCCCGTCGAACCGGTGGCTGCGGCGGAACCGGTGGTAGGTCGCAAGAAGAAACGACGGGCCGAGGCGGACGAAGCTGAGGCGAAAATTTCCGCGGCTGCCGAGCGCAAGGAGCGGCTCAGAAAAGAGCGCATCTCGTCCTCCATCCCCGACCCGGTGACACCCGCGCCGGCGACTGCCAAGACCGAGGCCGCCGCCCTGCTTCCCTCGGCAACCGCCAGTGCCTCTGCGACCAGCCTGGCGCTGCAGCGCAGGCAGAGCCTGGCCCAGGAGACGCTGGCTCAGGTCCAGTTACTCTGGAATGCAGGGTCCCGCGAGCCGGCCCTGGAGCTGGTGCGCGAAGCGGTGACGGCTGTTGAGCGCAGTCAGCCGGTCGATGCTCCCTTGCTGGCCCAGCTGGTGCGCGAGCAGGTGCGCATGGAACTTGTCCAGGGCCGACCGGCTGCGGTGCTGTCCCTGCTGGGACGACTGGAGCCGGTGCTGTCGGGGCAGGCCGATCTGTGGGCGGTGCGGGGCAACGCGGCCCAGCGCCTGGGACGTCATCAGGAAGCCGTCCAGGCCTATCTGGCGGCTTTGCAACTGAGGACCGGAGAGCCGCGCTGGATGCTGGGGGCAGCGGTGTCGCTGGCTGCCCTGGGCCAACTGGACGCGGCCGCCCGGCAGGCTGAGCAGGCCCGTGCGCTGGGGCCTGTGAGTCCCGAGGTGCTGGCGTATCTGCGCCAGGCGGGTGTGCTGCTGCGCTGAGCCGGTTACAGCAAGCATCTTCGGTAAAATGTGCCGCACATTCCGCCCCGTTCGGGGTTGAACCACACACATGCTCAAGCGTATCCGCGTCGACCAACTGACCCTCGGGATGCACATCAAGGAGTTTTGCGGTTCCTGGATGGAGCACCCATTCTGGCGCAGCGGTTTCGTGCTCAAGGACCCCAAGGATCTGGAACGCATACTGGCCAGCAGCATCAAGGAAGTCTGGATCGACAGTGACAAGGGCGGTGATGTGCCCGCGGGGCAGAACACTGTGTCCGAGGCGCAATCCGATGCCCAGGTCGAGCGGGAGTTGCTGGCGCTGGCGCAGGCCCAGCGGCGAACCGAGCCGGTGACCGTGGCAGCGGAATACGAGCGGGCGGTCCGGATCTGTCTGCAGTCCAAGAAGGCTGTCGTCTCCATGTTTCAGGAAGCGCGCATGGGCAAGACAGTCGATGCCGCCGGCGCCCAGCGCCTGGTCGACGAGATTTCCGACTCGGTTTCGCGCAACGCCAGTGCGCTGATCAGCCTGGCTCGCCTGAAGACGGCAGACGACTACACCTATATGCATTCGGTGGCAGTGTGCGCGATGATGATCGCGCTGGCACGCCAGCTGGGTCTTGACGAGGCGCAGACGCGTTCGGCCGGCCTGGCCGGCCTGCTGCACGATCTGGGCAAGGCGGCCACGCCGATGAAGGTGCTCAACAAGCCCGGCAAGCTGACCGACGCTGAGTTCACCATCATCAAAAGCCATCCGCTCCAGGGGCACGCCATGCTGATGGCCGTGGGCAATGTGGACCCGATCGCGCTGGACGTATGCCTGCATCACCATGAGAAGACCGATGGCTCGGGTTATCCCAAGGGGCTCAAGGATGCGGAGATCAGCCTGTTTGCCAAGATGGCGGCGGTGTGCGATGTCTACGATGCCATCACATCCAACCGACCTTACAAGAACGGCTGGGATCCGGCCGAGTCCCTGCGCAAGATGGCCGAGTGGGCCGAGGGTCATTTTGACCACCGGGTGTTCCAGGCCTTTGTGAAGAGCCTGGGCATCTATCCCATCGGCTCGCTGGTGCGCCTGACTTCCGGGCGCCTGGGGGTGGTGGTGGAGCAGTCGAACAAGGCGCTGACCGCGCCGCTGGTCAAGGTGTTTTACTCCACCAAGGCCAGCCTGCGCATCACACCCGAGATCGTCGACCTGTCGGCACCCAGTTGCCATGAC
>JAGWTL010000117.1 GCA_028869035.1 Burkholderiales bacterium
GTTTGTTTGAATAAAAAATCAAGCACCGCCCGATCAGCCCCATTTCGGCGCCAGGTCGGGCCAGCTCAGGCAAGGGACGGGCGAGCGCCCTGGATCGATACCAGGGACGCGAAAGATGCCACCGCCTTTTCAGTGGGTGATCACCACCAGCACGCTGCAGGGCGCATGCTCGATCAGGGCCTTGGAGACGGACCCCCGCCACCAGCGCGCCGCCCATCCGTCCAGGTGCTTGTGCCCCAGCACCATCAGGTCGGCGCCGATGCGGGTGGCCGCGCGGGCCAGCTCACGCACCGGGTCCCCGGTCACCACTTCACCACGGGCGCTCAGCCCGGCCTCCTTCAACTTGCGCACGCCGGTGTCGAGGATGGCCTGGTAGCGGTTCCTTTCGCTCTCCTCCAGCGTGTCGTCGTACACCCCGCCCTCGGGCCCCATGGTGGTGATGGGCAGCGGCATCACGGCGATGAGCGTCAGTTCGGCCTGGCTCCACTGCGCGATTTCATGGCTGTCCAGCAGGGCCTGCTGACCGGGGGCTGAACCGTCATATGCCAGCAAGATATTTTTGTACATACTGCACCTCCGGGTTAGGGTGAAACAGGTCAACGCATGCTGCTTAAATTCTAGGCATTTTGTGCAGGAACCACAAACACAAATGCACGGAAGCCCTCCTCCCCCGGCCACGGCCGGCCCGCGGTCTACGAAACGTCGATCCCGTCATCCTCGGATGTGTGCATGACAAGAGATCGGTGACAGGAAACCCACGCTCCACAGCGCGACAACCCGGACGGGGCTAGACTGGAATATCAGCTGTCGCGATGCGGCAGCACCTGCATATGTCTAGCTCTTCCGTACCCGGGTCGCCGAACCAATCCGCATTCATGGCACAGGAAAAAAAATCCACTCCCCCGCTGAAAGATCTGCTGAACGCCAAGGTCATGGCCCGGATCGGCCGCGCGGCGGCGCAGGCGCACCCGGGTTTCGACGAGCGGGCCTACCTGGCCATGGCACGCAAGGGGCTGGATGCGCTGTCCATCATGCAGCGCATGAACCGTGCGGCGGACAGCCTGCGCGCGCATCTGCCTCCCGATTACCCCCAGGCCCTGAAGGCCGTGCGCAAGATGGCGCCGCTGCTGCCCGGAGGTTTTGCCGACATGGTGCTGCCCGAGTTCGTGGGCCGGCACGGGCTGGGCCATTTCGAACTCTCGCTGGAGGCGCTGCGCGAGCTCACGCCCTACAGCAGCGCGGAGTTCGCCATCCGCCCCTACATCGCGCAGGACCCCGATGCGGTGCTGACCCACGCCTTGCGCTGGGCCGAGGACGAGAACGAGCACGTGCGCCGCCTGGCCAGCGAAGGCACCCGCCCGCGCCTGCCCTGGGCCCGGCGCCTGCCCCTGCTGATGGCCGAGCCGCAGCGCGCGCGGCCGATCCTGGAAAAACTCCGGGCCGACCCCAGCGACTACGTGCGCCGCTCGGTGGCCAACCACCTCAACGACATCGCCAAGGACCACCCCGACTGGGTGCTGGAACTGCTGGAGGGCTGGCCCAGGGAACCGGCCGAGACGCAGTGGATCGTCAAGCACGCGCTGCGCAACCTCATCAAGGCCGGCCACCCGCGCGCGCTCCGGCTCGTGGGGGCCACGCTGGGCGCCAAGGTGCAGTTGCAGTCTTTCAGCGTGGCGCCCAAGATAATCCGCCTGGGGCAGACGCTGCAGTTGAACGCCACACTGGTCTCCACCGCGCGGCAGGCGCAGAAGCTGGTGATCGACTACGCCCTCCACTATGTGAAGAAAAACGGTGAGCGCAGCCGCAAGGTCTTCAAGCTGCGCACGCTGGAACTGGCCGGCCATGCGGAAATCGCCATCACCAAGAACCAGACGATGGCCGACTTCACGACACGCGTGCACTACCCGGGGCGGCACGCGGTGGAACTGCTGGTGAACGGCCTGACGGTGGCGCAAGGCCACTTCATGCTCAAAACGGACTGAGGGTCAGGCTGAGCACGCCTTGCCGTTCGGACTGAGCCTGTCGAAGGCCACGGCAGGTCCTTGATTTGCAAGGGGGGCGTTTCGACCCTTCGGCAAGCTCAGGACAGGCAAGCTCAGCACGAACGGACTTGCTCGGCCCCGAGGCTCAGAGCGCGCCGTATTGCGTGCCGCCGGCCATGGGCTGGGGCTCCAGTGGCGCCAGGTCGGACTGGTATTCAAGATCCCCCAGGTGCAGGGGCGGCGGTTTGGCGCCCCGGGCGATGGCCCGCTCGAAGGCCTGCATCTCTTCGGGGCTCACGGCTTCATGGCGTGAACCCGGCTTGCGCGCGAGCAGGGGGGGCTGCGCTGCGGGTGCAGGTGCCGGCGCAGCCTTGGGCGCCACAGGCTTGCCGCTGTCGCCGGTGCGGCTGCCGCGCACAAAGTTTCTGACCTCCGGATGAAAACGCCAGTAGATCGCGTCGATGCGCACACCGTACTGGGCAAAGGTGCGCTCGATGAGGAACTTCTCGACCTCGTTCAGGCGCATCACGGCGCCGCCGCGCCTGGCGATGAAGCCGCTGGCCACGTCCACGACAACCATGAAACGGTGCTGCCGTTCGTCCAGGCCGACCGCCTTGAACTTGTACATGCTGGAGATGATTTCCAGCAGCAGCAGGTTTTCGCGCACGGACTGGTAGACCATCTCGCGGCGCACCTGCTTGCGCTCCTCCAGGTTCATGCGCCGCGGCCCGAGGTCCGTGAGGGGATTCTCGCCAAAGGGCGCAGCGGGCGACGAAGGAGTTTTCTGTTTGAACAGACCGAACATTTTCAGGGCTTGGAAAGAGGCCAGACACGGGAAACGGGCCTTACAGGCCCGCCGATGTGCCGACTTGTTCTTCCCCCTGATAGCGGTCACTCACGCGAGACGATACACGGCTTTCCGTTGCCCCTGCCGGAAAGAGTGTTTCAAGTCATTTCCCGCTACGCGGTCTGGCCGGTCCACGGACGTCAGCCGCACCCTGGCCCTGCTGCCCATCTGCTTCAAAAAAAGCGCCGGTAACCGATGGCCAGGAAATCCTGGCCGTTGGCGCCGTAGTTGTTGATCAGGTCGTAGATGGTGCAGCGGTGGTGCAGGCGCACAAAGACTTCATGCTCTCTGGCCTGGGGCGGAGAAAAGGTCAGCTCGAGCATCAGGAAATTCAGGTGCCGGCTGCCCTCGCCGCTGGCGCTGCGCTCCAGCGGGCTCACGATGGTGGTGTAGGAATAGCCCAGAGGGCCGGCGCGAAAACTGGTGGGCAGCGCCCGGCTCCAGGGAAAACCGCTCCAGCGCAGCACGGGCGCAAAGGCAAATTCCTGCAGGGTGGCCTGGCCGAACTGGTGGCCGACCATGCCATCCACTTCCAGCGAGAGGGGCCACTCCTGGGCGCGCCAAAGCGTCGTGCTGGCCGTCAGGGCCACGATGTACTGGTTGAGAAAGTTGGCCCGGCCCTGCGTCAGGCCGGCGGGCTCGGAATCGTAATACTGGCCGCCATACACGCCCAGACTCCAGTCCCGCTGCTCGCATGCGGCGGCGACCGGCAACAGCAGGCCGGCGGCCAGGGTCATGCGCCGCAGCAGGGCTTGCCCGGGCTGGCGCGGATGTTCTGGCGGTGCGGCCGGGGTATGGATGAACTCCATCCAGTCAGCTTAGTCCGCCAAACCGCTCTTCGCAAGAAACCTTTGACGCTTGCAGGGCCTTAGGCCTGGGCCGCCTGCATTGTCCGCTGCAGCCTGGCCACGGACCTGTCTGGCGGGCTCGCCGCGAAGGAACGCGAGCAGCTGGAGCAGATGCTCAACGGGGTGAAAGAGCGGATCAATGAGACGGCGGACGACGAATGAGCACACGGGCGCCGCACTGCCCAGACGGGTGAAGGCGCGACGTCAGCGACGGCCAGCACCCGGTTGCGCCGGCCTTACCTGGCCGCGCAGGCCTGCGAGCTCAGTCCACAGTGACGGGGACCACGGGCGCAGTTGTCGCGGTCTCGCCGATCCGGGGATGCTCATTCTGCGGAAGTGATGTGGACTCGTCGAGCCAGACAAACTGGGTGGCGGTCTTGACATCCCACGCCCTGCCGACCGGCACACCCTCGACGCTGGATTCGGTGAGGTTACGTATTTCGTCAGCCAGGGCCACGAACATGGGGTGACCCGGCAGTGGCAGGCCACGCCCCAGAAAAGGCTGACGGTAGACAAGCCAGTACTTGACTGCGTCCTCGAAGGACTTGCGCACTGGCACCAGGACACGCGCCGAACCCGCCCGCAGGAAGGCTTCCATATCCGGGTCATTGGCCTCCAGCGAGGCCAGATCGGTCCAGTTGTTTTTGTCGGCCCAGTAGTAGGCATAAAAGAGCCAGGCCATGCTGGGCCAGTCGAAGGCCTGTTCGAAGAATTGGATGATGGGCGCGTTCGCTATCGTCCGGCTGACGTCGACGTCGCGCCAAGCTTCGTTGGCTCCGAGCGGCTTGAGCGACCCGCGCCCCGTGAACGGCGACTCCTCCAGCAACCACGCGATGATCTGGCGCTTGATCTCCTCGACGATCAGCTTGCGGTTCTTGAGGGGCGAGCGTTCGCCCGTCGGCGCCAAGCCGAACATGGTGGATGTCTGGCGCGAAGACTCGTAGTCGCGGTTCCAGCGTGACCAGGCGTTGTAGAGCACATCGTGGACCTGCTGGCGCCAGGTCGCGTAGCTTTCGGCCGTGCGGCGACAGTGCACGCGCACCGTGGCCTGCAGGTGCGATGTCCCCACGGCGCGGAAGCCAACCACGAGCCGCGTGCGCACCGGCGCATCGGTGGGGCTTTGGGTGCCCGGGGCCAAGCCGATGCTGCGCACAGCGCTGGAGCGGGCGAAGGCGTTGCCGAAGTTAGGGCTTCGGTTGAATCCGCTGCCTTGCGTCGTGTACAGATCCTCCAGGTTTTGGTCTTCGGGACGCCAGTCCGTAACGTACTCGACACGGCCGCCGATGAAGGCCTCGGCCACGATGGAATGAAAGACATGCATTTCCGTAATGTCGTGGCCTGGCGTGCTAGCCAGGTTGTTGCTCTTCTCCCGCACCCACTTCCCTTTGGCGGGCGTAGCCGACATGAAGTACTCGACGGTGTAGGCCTCGTAGCCGTCGGGGATGACCAGTTCCTGACGAGCTGAGGCCAGGGGAGCCAGCAGGTCCGTCCCATCACTATCCGCTGGCGTCCCGTCCGCCTTCACCGTGATGACCTCCGTCAGCGACAGCAAATCCTTGGGCATGGGGGGAATCTCGGTGGCGTGGTACAGGCTGGCCAGCTTGTCGGCGCTTCTCTGATCGATGATCTTGTGCAGCGTGGCGTCTGTGGCTGTCGAGTCGAGGGTGACCTTCCACTGCGGGGGGGCGCCCTTATCCGCCATGGCTGCGGCCGCGCGCTGGCGCGCCTTGAAGAACTCGGCCGGCTGGGGCAGTTGGAACTCCAGTTGCAGCCGGTCGGGGATCTTGTAGATCTGGAAGCGCTCGACACGATCCACCCAGCGGTAGACACCACGCACGTGAGTGCTGCCTTCGTTGTCGAGTTCGTATTCCTGGCCACTGATGTTGCGCACCAGCTCACGCGTGGAGCGCTGGGTCCGGACGCTCGACTCCACACGCGAGACGGCTTTGGACACAGCCTCTTGCGCAGTGCGCGTGGCCAGGCGCTCGGCGTGCGAGATGCCGATGCTGCCCTGCGCGTTGGCGCCGACACGGTAGGTGCCACCGGGAAAAACACCGGTCACGTCCGCGTTGACGCCCGCCTGCAGGGCCGCGGTCAAAGAGGTGGATACCTCCTTGCTCAACTCGCTGCTGTTGCGCGTCTCCTGGGACGTTTCCTGCTCCGAAGACTGCGTGGAATCGGTAGATTCGATACGCTCGGTTTCGCGTGTTTCGGAGGCCTCTTGCTTGAGGCGCTCCTTAGCCATGACGGATTTCAGCGCCGCAATCTCGCCACGTACGTAACCACGCCATTCACTGCGCAGGAGGTACAGGTCTGAAACGCCAGCGGTCCGCACCATCGGAATACTGGCCTGAGGGAAGAGCAGTTGCAGCCGGGACGGCAGCAGCACCGCGCGCATCAGAAGGACCCGCACTGTCTTGACCTGGGAATGGCCCGCCGTCTCGAGCAGGTCCATGACCAGGGCCAGGACGGAATAGAGGCGGGTAACGTCTGCCAGCACATCGAAGCGCTGCAACTGCAATCCGGCCAGGGCCACCAACACATCGCCGATGTCGCGCAGCAGCATCTCGAAATTCTTGGGGCTCAGTTCGCCTTCGGGAATGAGCCCCAGGTCCTTGAGCCGGGTCCTGATGGCCATCTCACCAGCCTCGTCAGCCTGGTCTGCCAGCCAGTCTGAAAGCTGAACCAGGCGCATGAGAATCGAGATGTTGCCCTCGCTCACGTCCACACCCTGAGGCAGATCGAACACCGGTTCGTCGGCACGAGAGCGGGCCACAGCGAATGTGACAGCATTCATGCGGGAGGCTGCCGAGGCGGCAACGGCTTCCAGCATCTCCTGCATCGTGATGTCGGTCGTGACCATGTTGTCCACCTGCTGCTGCAGAGACGATCTGACACGCAGCACCTTGCGGGACTCGTCGAGCGGCGCGACGGGATCTCGCAGCAGGGAAAATTCAGCAACTCGTTTTTCCATGATCATTTCCTCCTTGATGGCTTCCTAAAGTGACTCGAAAGCGTCCCAGAAGATTTCGCGCCACAGTGTGCGCAACTCCTGGTTCTTGATGTCGGCCTTGATGTTGGTGACCAATGCGCCGCGCGCCGCCAGTTCCGCGCGATCGGCGATCCGGGCCTGCCAGGTGCCGATGCCAAAGAAGCTCAGACCGGCCTTGGGATCGGGCGGCTCCAGCAAGAAGATGCGCTGCACGATATTGCCCTTGTCGTCGCGCATCAGCGTCGCGGCATAGACAGGCTCGCCTTGCGCCCAGGCGTCGAGTGTGCGTTTGAGGTCATTGGCCTGCTGGGCTGGAATCGCGCTCTGGCGCAACTCTGACTCCGCCTTGAACTGGAACAGCGCGCTGGGCTGAGCCGGGCCGTGCACCGGCAGGGTCCCTGCCCTCACCTGCTGCGCGCCGGCGGCTGAGGTTTTCGGATAACTCAGCACCGCCTCATCCGCAAATTTGGACCAGCTGCCCACCTCCTGGTCGGCGCGGCCAAGCCGCATCTCGCCGATGGTGATGTCAGCCGTCCAGTCCGGTCCACGCGTCGCAGCCCGCTGGCGGGCCGCGCGCAGGGCATCGTTGGCAGCATCTGCCGTGGCGCGGTAGCGCTTGCCGTAGAACTCGAACATTTCTCCCTTGCCGTGCCAGGTGTAGGAGTTCTCGATGATCCAGTTGGCAATCGGATTCTTCTGCATGGCCTTGCGATCCAGCCCGGGGAACTTTCCCCGCATGCGGCCGGCCCGGTCCAGCGCGATATGCGCAATGGCGGCCCAGCCCGGGTCGTGCAGGGGAACCACACTGACGAACTTGCGGAAGGCCTCGGCTGCCGCATGCCCTGCAGGCAGTTCACCAAGACGATCGGCCAAACGAAGAAGCAGACGACAATGCGCCTCGGTCAACTGGATCGCCGCCAGACTGGAGGGTTGCGCCTCTTTGGCGAGGTTCGTGACGACATTCACGAAAGCATCACTGCGCCGGACCTCCTGCTCGAACGCCTCGCCCAGTTGCCTCATCTCGCCGGAACCGGCGTTGAGACTGCGAACCTCTGCCGTAAGCGTGTCGCGAATCATCGTGTAGGCATTCATGGAAATCTGGCTGCGGCTAGAGGCAACCAGCTCTCGGGCCGTGCGGAAGGCATGAACCTGACTGGAGATCTTGTCCGAGAGACAGGCGATCTTGAGCAGCACACCCGAGCTTTCAAGCCATTTCACCAGCTCGCCCGAAAAGTCAGAGGCGATTGCCGCGTCGATGGCCTGCTTATAAGCCGCGGGGGTCTCGGCAATCACATGGCTGGCGGTACCGGCGCCCATTTACATGGCTCCTTGCAATACGATCTGCCGCGCCTTGCGCGCCTGGGTGGCTTTCGCGCCCTCCTCGACCCACTCCCTGGCCAGGCCCTTGACCGGCAGCAGTCCCAGGCCGAGGAAGGCGGTCTGCAGCAATGTGCTGGCATAGGAAGCATCAGGCCCCAGAGCACGCGAAGGATCGATGGCAGCCCGGAACCCCAGGCGCTGCTCTGCGGTATGGAAATAGCTCTCGACGAGTTCGGCCGTGTCACCGATCACCGTGGCTAACAACATGGCCACCTTGACGTGCGGACTGGGCACGAG
>JAGWTL010000118.1 GCA_028869035.1 Burkholderiales bacterium
GTGAGCTGGCCGTGTCCCTGGCTGCCAAGAGCATTACTGATCCACCCGGTGGTGTGATCCGCGTCGTGCACGTCCCGACGGGCGAGGTGCTGTTCAGCAAGGTCAGCGGGTGGGGTGATCTGGAGGAGTGAGACGACAGGGTTTCGACATCGAAAGCACTTCACGCTCATTGTTTTCTGCGATCCGTTAAAGTTCGAAGCCATCAGGACAAAGACGGTGATCTACGGGTCGGCCGCGGTCCTGGATGCGAATAGCCAACCGAGACACGTCGCCATGAGCACCCTGATCTACACCCACGAAGCCTGCTTCAACCACAAGCCCGGCCCCCACCACCCCGAATCCCCCGAGCGTCTGGAAGCCGTGCTGACCGCCTTGAAAGCCCCGGAGTTCGCCGACGCCGTCTGGCGCGACGCACCCCTGGGCACGTTCGAGCAGGTGCTGCACATCCACACGCCCGACTATGTGGAGGCCGTCAAGGAGATGTCACCCGAGCAGGGCTACCGCGCCCTGGATGCGGGCGACACCATCATGTCCTCCGGCACGCTGGAGGCCGTGATGCGCTGCGTGGGCGCGGCCTGTGCCGGGGTGGACGACGTGGTGAAGAAGGAGGCGAAAAACGTCTTCTGCGCCACGCGCCCCTGCGGCCACCATGCGGAGGCGGACCACGCCATGGGTTTCTGCGTGTTCAATCAGGCGGCCATAGCCGCGCTGCACGCGCGCGAACAGCATGGCCTGAAACGCGTGGCGGTGGTGGACTTCGATGTGCACCACGGCAACGGCACGCAGAACTCTTTCTACGACGACCCGGACCTGTTCTACGGCTCTTGCCATCAAGGTCAGTTCTACCCGGGCACGGGCGCGAAGAACGAGACGGGTGTGGCCCACAACATCGTCAACGTGCCTTTCCCGCGCGGCACGGGCTCGGCCGCCTTCCGCGCGGCCATGACGGACGTGCTGCTGCCGGCCCTGCGCGAATTCGCGCCCGAGCTGCTCATCATCTCGGCCGGTTTCGACGCCCACCACCTGGACCCGCTGGGCGGGCTGAAGTTCACCGACGAGGACTACCGCTGGATCACGCGCGAGCTGATGAAGGTGGCCGACGAGACGGCCCAGGGCCGCGTGGTCTCCGTGCTCGAAGGCGGCTACAGCCTGGAAGGCCTGGCCAGCGGCACGGCCGCGCATGTGCAGGCGCTGATGGGGCGTTAGGCGCGGGGGCTGCCGGCACGCGCCGGTACGAAGCGCATCACACGCAGCCTGTGGGCTTGGGCAGGCCGCCGTATTTGGTGATCGGTGGCTCATCGGCCGGTCATCCAGCGTTTGAAGATGTCGCTCTGATCTTCGCCCAGGTAGTTGGCGAACTTGCGGGTCGGGGGCACGCTGCCGAATTCATCGTAATACTCGCGGGCCTTCAGGATCTTGGTCTATTTGGTGTCGCCGAGTTCGTAGCCGTCGACTTCGGCCATGGCCAGGCCGATTTCCCGGGTCCAGGCGTTCATGTCGGTCAGATGGCCATCGGGCTCGGGAATATCCATCTCGCGGCTCCTTTCTGGAATTGAGTTGAAGCAGGGTCACGCGGGCAGCAGCGCTGCCCGGCGTGACGGTCTGGAGGCGAGGTCACTTCAATGTGGATTGCGCCCCTGGCCCCAAAAAAGCGCAATGTCCCTGGTCGCAGCAGCGTTGTTGCTGCCGGCGCCGATGGCAGCGGGCCGACCAGGCCGATTGGCTCAGTCACGCTTGGGAATATGCAGGCCCCGGGCCACCGCCGGCCGCGCCATGAAGGCCGCCAGCACGCGGGTGACTTCCGGAAAATCCTCGATGAAGACAAGCTCGCCGGCCTTGTAGCGCACGAGCAGGTTACGGACCCAGGGGAACACGGCGATGTCGGCGATCGAGTACTCGTTGCCCATGATCCATTTGCGGCCCTTGAGGCGCTGGTCCAGCACGCTCAGCAGGCGGCGCGATTCGGCCACGTAGCGGTCGCGCGGGCGCTTGTCCTCGTAGTCCTTGCCGGCAAAGATCGTGAAGAAGCCGACCTGGCCGAACATGGGGCCCACGCCACCCATCTGCCACATGAGCCATTGCAGGGTTTCGTACTTGGCCGCGTCGTCTTTCGGCAGCAGTTGGCCGGTCTTCCCGGCGAGATACACCAGGATGGCGCCGGACTCGGCCAGCGCCAGCGGCCGGCCGCCGGGGCCGTCGGGATCCAGGATGGCCGGGATCTTGTTGTTGGGGTTCAGACTCAGGAACTCGGGCGAGAACTGGTCGTTCTTCTCGAAATCCACCAGATGCACTTCGTAGGGCAGGCCGGTCTCTTCCAGCATGATGGACACCTTCACGCCATTGGGCGTGGGCAGGGAATAGAGCTGCAGGCGCTCCGGATGCCGGGCAGGCCATTTTCGGGTGATGGGGAAGTCGGCGAGTGTGTTCATGGCGGTTGGGTGGGTGACTTGGGAGTGACGCCCACTGTAGCCCAGGCCGCCTGTGCGTGCAGGCGCTGCGTTTCGACCCTTCGTCAGGCTCAGGACAGGCCAGGCTCAACGCGAACGTTGTTTCCTTCAGGCACGGCTGCGCCAGGCAAAGAACCCGCGGTACAGCGCCACGCTGAGCACCATGCCCCAGGTCATGCCCACGAACATGCCGCCCAGCATGCCGCTGAGCGTGCTGGTGCCCAGCTGCCAGCGCGCCAGCCAGACGGCGCCGGCCGTCATGCCGATCAGCATCCAGCCCGAGCACAGGAGGTTCTGCGCGAACAGCGAGCACAGGTAACGGCCGCAGTGCGGGCGCAGCACGCGCAGGCTGGGGATGGCCAGCAGGCCGCCGGCCAGCATGCCGGCGTGCATGCCGGGCAGGAACTCGATGTGCAGCCGCAGGCTGTCGACAAAACCCAGCGCGGCCGACTGGCTGCACAGGCTTTCCAGCCGGGCGGGGCCGGACTGCAGCACGTCCCACAACAGGCCCAGCAGCATGCCGCCGAAACCCAGGGAGAGCATGACGTGCGGCGGCGAGAGGCCGGCGCGCTGCGGGCGCACCCAGGCCAGCGCGACACAGCCGGCGGCCACGGCCAGCAGGGTCAGCGCGATCAGCCATGTCTGTGTGCTGCTCCACAGGGCGGCGTCGCGGCCCAGTGCCCACAGCGTGAAACCCACCAGGACCACCAGCAGGGCGGGCGTGAGGGTGGCCGAGCCTATGCTGCGGGCCAGCCAGTGGGGGTGCGGGGACAGGTTCATCGGAATTGGGCTACCGGATTCTTAGTTGAAATCTATCGGGCACGCGGGTTAACACCATGTTCACTGCGCGCACGCTGGAAGACACTCGGCCGCAACACGGCGTATTTACTCTAGTGCGTACGCGAGGAACACGCCGTCTTCGTGAATGAAACGCAGCTGCGTTGCATGAGCGCCCGCCAGCCGGCACGAGCACGCCGGCCACGACAGGCCTGCCGGGCTGCCCCCTGAGGAATGCTGCAACCATGAAAAGCTGTCCCATGTCGGCTGCTCCCGCGGCCAACCCGAATTCCTGGCTCTACCTGCTGGAGCGCTTCGACGTGGGCGTGATCCACCTGGACAAGACCCTGCACGTGGTGGGCATGAACGACTTCGCTCGCCGCAGCCTGCCGGTGGAGGACAAGCTGCCCTTCGACAAGTACGTGCTGGACTTCCACCCCGACGCCGCCAAAAACAAGGTGAAATTCCTGCTGGACCAGGCCGAGTGCCCGGTGAACAACGCGCCGCCCATGGCGATGATGATCAACATCCCCGACCGCATGCTGCTGATCAAGGTGTCCAAGATCGGCGACATGCAGGGCATGACCACCGGCTACACCCTGGTGTTCTATGACATCACCGACGTGGTGAGCCCCGAGGCCGAGGGGGCGGCCCGCGGGCGCGACAGCGGCGAGCTTGCCGAGCGCCGCCTGCTGCGCAAGATTCCCACCATCAAGCAGAATCGCGTGCTGCTGGTGGACGTGCCCTCGGTGTCCTTCATCCGCTCGGAAGGCCACTACACCTGGGTGCACACGGGGCAGGGCAGCCAGTTCTGCAACCTCAACATCGGTGACCTGGAGGGGCGGCTGGACCCGCAGCTTTTCCTGCGCGTGCACCGCAGCTACATCGTCAACCTCTCGCACGTGGACGAGATCGTGCGCGACGACGGCCGCATGACGCTGCGCATGATGGGGCCGACCCCCGTCGAAATCCCGGTCTCGCGCTCCAGCGCCCCCACGCTGCTGGAACATCTCGGCCTGGTCGATCCGGCGCCGGTGCGCAGCTGAAGCGGCCGGGCCACCGGCATCAGCCGCGGCTTATGTAGGCGTGTGCGTTTGCGGCGCACGTTCGTGCGCGTCGGCTGCCGTTCGTGCAAGCGGGACGACGGTTGATTGCATGGGCGCCAAAACCGGATGCGTGGGCGCTAGATTCGCTCTCCTGGAGGTTTTGAGACCCAACCAAGGAGACCAACGTGATCACCGTCCCATTCGATTACCACAGCCCCCGCACGGTGCCGGAGGCGCTCAAGCTGCTGTCCACCCTGGGCGACGACGCCAAGCTGCTGGCCGGTGGCCACAGCCTGCTGCCCATGATGAAGCTGCGTTTCGCGCAGCCCGCGCACCTGATCGACCTGGGCAGGATCACGGACCTGCGCGGCATCGCGCAGGTGGGCAACGAGATCCGCATCGGTGCCATGACCACCGAATACGACCTGCTCAACTCGAAACTGCTGGCCGACAAGGTGCCGCTGCTGGTCGAGGGCGCCGGGCTGATCGCCGACCCGCAGGTGCGCTACAAGGGCACGATCGGCGGTGACATCTCGCACGGCGACCCGGGCAACGACCACCCGGCCCTGATGCTGGCGCTGGACGCCTCCTTCGTGCTGCAGGGGCCCAAGGGCGAGCGCGTGCTCAAGGCCGACGGTTATTTCCTCGGCATGTATGCCACGCTGCTGGAGCCGGGTGAGATCCTGACCCAGATCCGGGTGCCGGTGCCGGCCGCCGGCAGCGGCTACGCCTACCAGAAGCTCAAGCGCAAGACCGGCGACTTCGCCACTGCCGCCACCGCCGTGATGCTGCAGATGAAGGGCAGCACCGTGGCCAAAGTCAGCATTGCGCTGACCAACGTCGGCGCTACGCCGCTCAAGGCCACAGCCGCCGAGGCCGCCCTGCTGGGCAAGGCCATCAACGAGACCAGCCTGAACGAGGCCACCCGTCTGGCCATGGGCATCTGCGACCCGGCGCCCGACCAGCGCGGCGACGCCGACTACAAGCGGGCGATGTGCGGCGAGATGACCCGGCGCGCGCTGCAGCAGGCGCACGAGCGTGCGGCCAAGAACTGAATTCCAAGAACAACAGGAGACCAGACATGGCGAAAACACAAACGGTGTCGTTCCAGCTCAACGGCAAGAAGATCGAGACGGCGGTGGAGCCGCGCGAGCTGCTGATCCATACCCTGCGCGAGCGGCTGCTGCACACCGGCCCGCACATCGGCTGCGAGACCTCGCACTGCGGCGCCTGCACGGTGGACGTGGACGGCATGTCGCTCAAGTCCTGCACCGTGCTGTCCGTGCAGTGCGAGGGCGCCGACATGCTGACGGTCGAGGGCCTGGAGCAGGGCGGCGTGCTGCACGCAATCCAGCAGGCTTTCCACGAGGAACACGGTCTGCAATGCGGTTTCTGCACGCCCGGCATGATGACGCGTGCCTACCGGCTGCTCAAGGAGAACCCGAATCCGAGCGAGCAGGACATCCGCTACGGCATCGCCGGCAACCTGTGCCGCTGCACGGGCTACCAGAACATCGTCAAGGCGGTGCAGTCCGCCGCGAAGAAGCTGGCGGCCCCCGCGACCGCCTGAGGCGCTTCCCCGCTGTCACACACAAAGCAAACGCACCGAACACACCGGAGATTCACATGGGCAATATGTCTGATCTGAAGGAACGCGAAGACAAGCTGCAGGGCATGGGCACCTCGCTGCTGCGCAAGGAAGACGCCAAGTTCATCCGCGGCCAGGGCGCCTACGTCGACGACATCAGGCTGCCGGGCATGCTGTTCGGCGCCATCGTGCGCAGCCCCTATGCGCACGCCCGCATCAAGGGCATCGACAAGAGCAAGGCGCTGGCCTGCCCGGGCGTGGTGGCGGTGCTGACCGCCGACGACCTCAAGCCGGTCAACCTGCACTGGATGCCCACCATCGGCGGCGACGTGCAGGCCGTGCTGGCCGACAAGAAGGTCTGCTTCCAGATGCAGGAAGTGGCCATGGTGCTGGCCACCGACCGCTACGCGGCGGCCGACGGCGCCAACCTGGTGGAGGTGGACTACGAGGAACTGCCGGCCATCGTGGACCCCAGGAAGTCCATGGACCAGGACGCGCCCATCATCCGCGAGGACATCGTCGACAAGAAGGATCTGAGCCACGGCCCGCGCACCCATCCCAACCACATCTTCACCTGGGAGGCCGGCGACAAGGCGGCCGCCGACACGGCCTTCAAGAACGCCGAGATCGTGGTGCGCGAGGAGATCCTCAACCCGCGCGTACACCCCTGCCCGCTGGAGACCTGCGGCTGCGTGGCCTCCTTCAACAAGGCCACGGGCTACCTGACGGTCTACATGACCACGCAGGCCCCGCACCTGGTGCGCACGGTGCTGGCCATGCTCTCGGGCGTGGCGGAAAGCAAGATCCGCGTGGTCGGGGGCGACATCGGCGGCGGCTTCGGCAACAAGGTGCCGATCTACCCGGGTTATGTGGTCGCCATCGTGGCGTCCATCGTGACGGGCGTGCCGATCAAGTGGATCGAGTCGCGCATCGACAACATCTCCACCACCGGTTTTGCGCGCGACTACCACGGCGTGGGTGAGCTGGCGGCCGACAAGAACGGCCGCATCAAGGGCCTGCGTTTCACGGCCCTGGCCGACCACGGCGCCTTCAACTCGCACGTCTCGGCCACCAAGCTGCCGGCGGGCCTGTTCTCGATCTGCACCGGCTCCTACGACATCCCCAACGCCTACTGCCGTGTGGACGCGGTCTTCACCAACAAGGCGCCCGGCGGCGTGGCCTACCGCTGCTCGCTGCGCGTGACCGAGGCGGTCTACCTGATCGAGCGCATGATCGACGTGCTGGCGCAGAAGCTGGGCATCGACAAGGCCGAGATCCGGCGCCGCAATTTCGTCAAGTCCGAGCAGTTCCCCTACACCACCTCGCTGGGCTGGACGCTGGACAGCGGGGCCTACCACCCGGCGCTGGAGAAAGTGCTGGAGGCGGTGGACTACAAGGGCCTGCGCGCCGAGCAGGCTGCGATGCGCGCCGATCCGAACAGCCCGACCCTGATGGGCATCGGCCTGGCCACCTTCACCGAGATCGTCGGCGCCGGGCCGACCAAGGTCTGCGACATCCTGGGCATCGGCCTGTTCGACAGCTGCGAGATCCGTGTGCATCCCACCGGCGGCGTGATTGCCCGCCTGGGCACCATGACGCAGGGCCAGGGCCACGCGACCACCTACGCGCAGATCATCGCCACCGAGCTGGGCCTGCCCGCCAGCGACATCGTGGTGGAGGAGGGCGACACCGACAAGTCACCCTACGGCGCGGGCACCTGGGGTTCGCGTTCCACGCCGGTCTCGGGCGCGGCCACCGCGCAGGCCGCGCGCAAGATCAAGGACAAGGCCAGGAAGATCGCCGCGCACCTGCTCGAAGTGGCCGAGGGCGACCTGGAGTGGGAGATCGACCGCTTCACGGTCAAGGGCAACCCCGGCCAGCACAAGACCATGAAGGAGATCTGCCTGGTCTCGCACACCGGCAACCTGCCGGCCGGCATGGAGCAGGGCCTGAACGCCGTGTCCTACTACGACCCGCCGAACCTGACCTACCCCTTCGGCACCTACCTGTGCGTGGTGGACATCGACAAGTACACCGGCGAGTCCAAGGTGCGCCGTTTCTACGCGCTGGACGACTGCGGCACCCGCATCAACCCCATGATCATCGAAGGCCAGATCCACGGCGGGCTGACCGAAGCCTTTGCGGTGGCCTTCGGGCAGCAGATCCCCTTCGACGAAAACGGCAACCACCTGGGCAACAGCCTGATGGACTACTTCCTGCCCACCGCCATGGAGACGCCGCACTGGGAGACCGACCACACGGTGACGCCGTGCCCGCACCACCCCATCGGTGCCAAGGGCGTGGCCGAATCGCCGCACGTGGGCGGCATCCCCTGCTTCAGCAATGC
>JAGWTL010000119.1 GCA_028869035.1 Burkholderiales bacterium
CAGACCGAGCGCGGTTTTCGCCAGTACCTCAAGCGCGCGCTCAAGGAAGGCTGCACGCCCATGGAGGTCATCGACGCCCTGCTCATGGCCTTTCCCACCCTGGGCCTCACCAAGATTGTCTGGGCCACCGACATCATCCTCGCCATGAAGCTGCCGGGTTTCGCGCCCGAGGCCCTGCGCGGCGCCGCACCCCAGTGGCACGACATCATGGCGAGCACCGACCTGAACGAGGGTGAGGTGAAACGCATGGACTGCGAAGGCCGCGGCCTTTTCGTCTACCGCGAGGGCACGGCGTACAAGGTCTACGACAGCATCTGCCCGCACCAGAGCACCGACATCCCGCAGCTCGCGCTGCAGGGCCTCACGCTGACCTGTCCCAAGCACGAATGGGCCTTCGACGTGAAGAGCGGCGCCTGCATCAGGAAGGGCAAGACGCCGCTGACGGCCATCGAATCGAAGGTGGAAAACGGCCGCCTGATGGCGCGCTGGTAGCGCGAACGCAGCGCCGGACTAGGGAGAACCCTAGGCGCCCGGCCAGAGGATCCGCACAGCGATGCACTTTCGGCCAAAGGCTGGCATGATGGACGCACACTCCGACAGGCAGCCATCCACCGCCATGCATGCCACACCGTCCACCCCGCCCGTCTCGCGCCTGGCGCGCATCGCGCAAGCCCGCCACCTGGTCATGCAGGAGTCATCGTCCCTGGCCGCCGGCCTGGTGGAACCCTGGATCGCGCAGAGCTGGCAGCGCTGCCTGAGCCGCGGCCTGCGCCCGCAGGACCCGGTGAGCTTTGAGGCCGTGAGCACCTCGGTCATGCGCCAGGCCTCGGAAGCCAACCACACGCTCATGCAGGCCGCGCGCCCCGTCCTCAAGCAGCTCGGCGGCGCCCTGGCCGACACACGCTACTTCGCCATCCTCACCAACCACAACGGCGTGGTGATCGACACCGACGGCCCCATCGACCGCAGCGACCGGCGCGCCTCGCTCATCACCCGTGTGGGCGTGGACCTGTCAGAAAACAGCGTGGGCACCACGGCCATCGGCGCCGCGCTGCGCGAGCTGCAGCCCGTGTGGCTGCACCGGGGTGAACATTTCTACCAGGACACCTCGGTCTACAGCTGCGCCGGTGCGCCCCTGTTCGGGCACGACGGCCGCTGCGTCGGCATGCTCGACCTCACCGGTGTGGAAGCCGCCGAACGCCCCGAACTGCGCCACCTGGCCACACACGCCGCGCGCCGCATTGAAAACGCCCTGCTGCTGCTGCGCCCGCACCGTCTGCTGCTGCGCCTGAACTGGCCCGGCATGCCCCTGGGCGACGACGCCGACGGCCTGCTCACCCTGGACGCCGACGGCCGCGTCTGCGCCGCCAACCGCGCCGCACGCCAGCTGCTGCCCACGCTCAACACCCAGGGCATGGAATTGCACGGTCGCGACCTCTTTGCCCTGCCCTGGGAAATGCTGTTCGACGCTGCGCGCAAGGGCGGCGCCATCGAAATCCCGCTGTGGTCCGGTCTGCGCCTGCAGGCGCAGACCAGTCTGGCCAACCGGGGCCAGCACGCCACACCCGGACCAGCCCCGCAAGGCGTATCGACCGCCTCCATGCGCCCGCTCAGGGAAGTGGAAACGGATCTGATCCGCAAGGCCGTGGAAGAAGCCCGCGGCAACGTGGCCCTGGCTGCGCGCAACCTGGGCATCAGCCGCGCCACGGTCTACCGCAAGCTTGGCCAGCACGGCTGAGCCTTGGGGGCCGGCGTCCGCCCTGGCGGACAATCGCAGACCCGGGAAGGTCTGAACACGTCATAAGACCGCCGCGTGCGGTCCGAAGCGCAAGTCCGACGCAACGCACGACACCGGATCGCACCAGCCCGGCGTCTGCATCCACGGCCATGGACGCCTTCATGCCCAAGTGCCATTGCCTGCCCTTCCTGGTCTGGTGCGTCTCGGGGTCGCGCTCGCCCCGAGGGGCTATTCACACACCGTAAACAGAGCACTCTTCCTGTCTTCAGATCAGACCGGAACTGCTCACCTCCAGCAAGGCCTGCCCCGCCCTCACTTCCGTCCCTGTCTCGATCCCCGCCGCCAGCCTCAGCCCCTTCGGGGCCAGCACCACGATGGTCGAGCCATGCTCGAACCAGCCCATCTCCTGGCCCTTGCTCAGAATCGCCTCGCAAGACACCACCTGCATCCCCTGGTAGTCATGATGCAACTGCAGGTCCAGAAAATGCAGGCGCACACTGGCCACCAGGATGGCGCCCACGGGGACGATGGTGAGCGGCTGGCCTGAAGGCAGATCGGTCTCGATCACGGCACGCTCGTTGCGGCAGTAAAGCCCAGGCACGCGCTTGAGCGCGATGGGGTTGACGTTCCACATGTCGCCCTGGATGTGCGTGACGCGCCGCACCGTGCAGTCGCCCGGGGCGTGGAAGCGGTGGTACATGCTGGCGCGCAGGCGCAGGGTGACGTAGGCGCCGCCCTGGTGCTTCGCCGCCAGCTCGGCGCTGCCCAGCAGCGCGGTGAGGCTGTAGGGCATGCCCTTGATCTGCAGCAGCTCGTCGCCCTCGATGACACCGCAGGCGCCGACGATGCCATCGCTGGGGCTGCAGACCACCTGCGGGTCGGCATCAAAAGGCCGCGCGCCGTCCTTGAGTTCGCGCACAAAACAATCGTGCAGGCTGTCGAAGGTCTGTTTCTTGGCGTCGCGCAGGTCCAGATCGGCAAAGAACCTGAAGGCAGCGATGGACAGGCTGCGCACCAGCGGGCTGCGCACCTTGCTGAAACGGCCCATGAAGCGCGTGAGCGCCACACGGGGCAGGCGGTTGGTAAGCAGGAAGTTCAGGCCTTCCTGTTGCAGAAGACGGTCACGGAATATTTTGAATGTCATGGTGTTTTCACAAGGCTGTCAAATCAGTTGAATACAAAGAGCCATCGTTTATCACGGAACTGTCATGGCTTACGAACTTGTCTGGATCGCCGGCGCCATCGGCGCCACACTGCCCGCCCTCAAGCGCCGCCTGGAACTCTCGCGCGCCAAGCACCCATCCCTGGCCGGGCATTCGCGCATGGCCAAGCGTCTGGCACGCTGGATCCCCGGTTACGCCTACGACGAGGCCGCCTTCTTTGCCTGCGATGCTGCACCAGATGATGTGGTGCAAGCGCGCCGCGCGGGTTTCTTTGCGCTGGCCGGCCGGCTGCAGGGCAAGGCACCCTTGTCGATCGCGCTGACCCAGGAAGCCCGCGAAGGCTTGCCGGACCTGCGTTTCACCGGCGCCTACCGCGTGCCCTACCAGTTCAGCCCATACCTGCGCCAGCACCTGCAGGTGGGCGGCTTTGTGCAGGCCAGCGAAGGCGTGAGCGTGACGGACATCGATGGCAACCGCTACGTCGATCTCACCGGCTCCTATGGCGTCAACGTCATGGGCATGGATTTCTACAAGTCCTGCATCGCGGCAGGCGCGCGCATTGCCCAGGACCTGGGCCCCGTGCTCGGCGCCTACCACCCCTGCGTGGCCGACAACGTGGCGCGATTGCAGCAGATCAGCGGCCTGGACGCCGTGTCCTTCCACATGAGCGGCACCGAGGCCGTGATGCAGGCCGTGCGCCTGGCGCGCTACCACACGGGCAAGCGCCACCTGGTGCGTTTCTGCGGCGCCTACCACGGCTGGTGGGAAGACGTGCAGCCCGGCCCGGGCAACCCCCTGCCCCCGCGCGAGACCTACACCCTGCGCGACATGCACGAGGCCAGCCTCAAGGTGCTGCGCACGCGCCGCGACATCGCCTGCGTGCTGATCAATCCGCTGCAGGCCCTGCACCCCAACAAGAACGCACCGGGCGACTCCACGCTGCTGGACAGCAGCCGCAGCGCGGGCTATGACCGTGCGGCCTACACACGCTGGCTGCAGCAGGTGCGCGAGGTCTGCACCGAACGCGGCATCGTGTTGATCTTCGACGAGGTGTTTCTGGGTTTCCGCCTGGCAGCAGCCGGCGCGCAGGAATACTTCGGCGTCAAGGCCGATCTGGTCACCTACGGCAAGACGCTGGGCGGCGGCCTGCCCGTGGGCGTGGTCTGCGGCAAAAAGGAGCTGATGCAGCGCTTCCGCGAGGACAGGCCGGCCGACATCTGCTTCGCGCGCGGCACCTTCAACGCCCACCCCTATGTGATGGGCGCGATGAACGAGTTCCTGCGCCGGCTGGAAACGCCCGAAATCAGCGGGCTCTACCGCGACCTGGACGCCACCTGGGACACGCGGCGCGAGCGCTTCAACGCCCGCATGCGCGCCGAGGACCTGCCGCTGGCAGCGGCGAACATGAGCAGCGTCTGGACGCTGAGCTATACGCGCCCCTCGCGCTACAACTGGATGCTGCAGTACTACCTGCGCGATCATGGCCTGGCCCTGAGCTGGGTGGGCACGGGCCGCTTCATCTTCAGCCTGAACTTCACGGACGCCGACTTCGAAGACATGCTGGAGCGTTGTGTGCAGGCCGGCCTGCAGATGCAGCGCGACGGCTGGTGGTGGCAGGCGCCGGGTCTGACGAACAAGTCCATCAAGCGCGGGCTGCTGCGGGAGCTGCTGGGACAGCTCGTCAAGCACCGGTGAAGCCCCTGGTGCACCGTTCACCCTGAGCCTGCCTGTCCTGAGCTTGTCGAAGGGTCGAAGGGCTCACGCGCCAGGGCTTCGACAAGCTCAGTCCGAACGGCACTTTCCTCAGGGCGAACGGATGGGAATTCAGGTCTGCTGGCGGGCCAGTTCGGCCTCATGCGCAAGACGCTCTTCGTTCAGATGCTCGGGGGCCGCGATCAGCTCGCCTCGCAGCAGGTACAGCGGCGCCTTCCAGTAAAGCAGGATGTCGTGGAAAGGGTCGGTGACGATCTTGGTGGCCCAGACGACGCCGGTCTGCAGGTTCTGCTGCCAGAACAGTTGCAGCACGCGGAAGACCAGGCCACCCACGCCCAGCCAGAGCCAGAGCCAGCCCACGTTGAGCACGAAGCCGCTGGGTTGGGTGTGCGGCTCCAGCCAGCCGAAGAAACCGGGCTGCAGCCACAGCGCCACGGGCAGGCCGGCCCAGACGGCCATGAGCACCACCTTGCGCTGCAGGTTGTAGCCCACCTTGATCTCTTCCTTGTACGCGTGCGTGGCGTGGTTCACCTCGTCATAGCCCTTGGGCTCGAAGAAGAAGTGGCCGGACTGGCGCGAGACCATGGAAATCAACCAGGCGATGAGCGCGGCCACCGGCGGCTGGATGAAGAGGAAGGCATAGGCCACGAGGAAGGAGATGGCGCTCAACAGGTGCAGGGACTGGTTGATGCGGCTGTGATGGTAGTAGCGGTGGTCGTCCCAGCGCTGGACCTTCAGGGCTTGCAGGAATTGGCTCACGGAGGCTCCTTGTTTCGAAGATGCTGGGCGCGGAGAGGCCACGCCCTGGGCGCATGCTCGGCCCGCTTCATGAAAGGTCGATGACAGCGCGTGCCCTGTCATCAAAAATTCATGCGCACCAAGGACACGGGGCACAGCGCTGTCACAGAGCTGAGATATGCGCGCGCCAAGATGGCGGCATGAAACCCGACACCACTGACATCCTGGTCGAAGACCTGCCGCCGGCGCAGACCCATCTGCGCATCGCCGTCGTCACCGAGACCTACCCGCCCGAGATCAACGGCGTGGCGCTCACGCTGCAGCGCGTGGTCGAAGGCCTGCGCGAGCGCGGCCACCAGGTGCAGCTGGTGCGCCCGCGCCAGGCCAGCGAAGCCACCCAGGCCGCGCCCGGGGTCCCCGACGATGTGCTGATGCGCGGCATGCCCATCCCGCGTTACCCGCACCTGCAGCTGGGCCTGCCCTCGCGCCGCCAGCTGGAGCCGCTGTGGACACTGCAGCGCCCCGACCTGATCCATATCGCCACCGAAGGGCCGCTGGGCTGGTCGGCGCTGCGTGTGGCGCGCAAGCTGCGCATCCCCCTCACCTCGGACTTCCGCACCAACTTCCACGCCTACAGCAGCCACTACGGCATGGGCTGGCTCAGCAAGCCCATCATGGCTTACCTGCGCCGCTTTCACAACCAGACCCTGAGCACCATGGTGCCCACGCGCGAACTGGCCGAGCGCCTGGCCCAGGCCGGCTTCGAACGCCTGCAGGTGGTGGCGCGCGGTGTGGACACCGGCATCTTCGACCCGACCCTGCGCAACGAGGCGCTGCGCGCCGGCTGGGGCGCAGCGCCCGACACCCCGGTGCTGCTCTGCGTGGGACGCCTGGCCAAGGAAAAAAGCCTGCCCCTGCTGGTGCGCGCCTACGCCCAGGCCCGGCTGGTGCGGCCGGACCTGAAACTGGTGCTGGTGGGTGACGGCCCCATGCGGGCCGAACTGCAGGCCCTGGCCCCCGACGCCATCTTCACGGGCCAGCTCGGCCGCGCGGAACTGGCAAGGCACTACGCGAGCTCGGACATCTTCGGTTTCCCCAGCCAGACCGAGACCTTCGGCAATGTGGTGCTGGAGGCCATGGCCAGCGGCCTGGCCGTGCTGGCTTACGACTACGCCGCCGCCGCAGAAAACATCGCGCCCGGACAGACCGGCCTGCTGGCGCCCATGGACGACAGCGAGTCCTTCGTGCGCCAGCTGGTCGAGCTGGCGCAGGACGACGGGCTGCGCCAGCGCCTGCGTTCCGCCGCGCGCGGGGCCGCCCGGCTGCGCGACTGGCCGGGCATCGTGGCGCAGATCGAAAGCGTGATGAAACTGGCCATCGCCGACGGCCATGTGGCCAACGGCGCCCGCCTCTCAATCGCGCCGCAACAGATGGCCTGACAGGGCTTTCAGTCCGGCCCGGCGGCGCCGGCGACAGAGTGTGCTGCCGATGAACAGGATCAGACCCAGGCCGGCCAGCGCCATGACCCGTTGCGCCGGCAGCTCCAGGGCGATCAGCCCCGCGTAGAGACCCAGCAGCACCAGGATGCTGAGGTTCTCGTTGAAGCCCTGCACCGCGATGGACTGACCCGCCGTCAGCAGGCGATGGCCGCGGTGCTGCAGCAGCGCGTTCATGGGCACCACCATCATGCCGCCCAACGCCCCTACAGCGAGCAGCACGGGCACGGCAGCGCGCCAGTCGGAGATGAAGAGCGCGCTCACCATGAAGGCGCCCATGAGCTGACCCAGCGGCAGGACCGCCGTGGCGTGGCGCAGGCGCAGGCGGCTGGCCACGAGCACGGCCCCGCCCACCACGCCCATGGCCACGACGCCCTGCAGATAGGCGGCCTGGTCCAGGCCCAGACCCAGCGCCTGCACGGCCCACAGCAGCACGGCGAACTGCAGCATGGCGCCCAGGCCCCAGAACACCGTGGTCACGGTCAGCGAGAGACCGCCGCTGCGATCCCGCCAGAGCAAGGCATTGGCATGCCGGAAGTCGGCCAGCATCTGCATCGGACCCCGCCCGCGCACCGGATAAGACACGCCGCTGGGCACGATACGCAGATTGCACAGGGCCGAGAGGCTGTAGAGCGCGATCACGATAGACAAGGAGACATTGAGCGCGGGTGTGGACGCACCGGCCGAGAGCGGCCACAGCCCACCGGCCCAGGACACTGCCGGCGACTGCAGCCACAGCGGCGCCACCAGCAGGCCGCCCAGCACCGTGCCCAGCAAGACCGAAAGCACCACGGCCGACTCGACCCAGCCATTGGCCGCCACCAGCGCAGCCGGCGGCACGCTTTCGGTCAGCAGGCCGTACTTGGCTGGCGCGTAGGCCGAGGCCCCGAGACCCACCAGCGCAAAAGCCAGCATGGGATGCACACCGGCCAGCAGCGCCAGCGCGCCCAGCAGCTTGAGCCCGTTCATCCAGGCCATGAGACGGCGCTTGCACACCGCGTCGGCCAGCGCGCCGATGAAGGGCGCGAGGAAGACATAGGACAGCGTGAAGCTGAACTTGAGCAGAGGCGCCCACCACAGGGGCGCGCCCAGCACCTGCAGGTGCGCAATGGCGACGATGAGCAGCGCGTTGTCGGCCAGTGCGGAAAGAAACTGGGTGGCCATGAGCCACCCGAAACCGCGCGGCAAATCTCTAGACACTATTGATGTTTTCTTTATTCATGACACCTGCCGTTCAGGCTGAGCCTGTCGAAGCCCTTCGACAGGCTCAGGGCGAGCGGATGTGAGGTGCTTGTCATGATTTATGAAAGCCT